>JAFYOA010000323.1 GCA_017547865.1 Clostridia bacterium | reverse complement strand
TTTTGGGTGTGCCGAACAAGAACGCAACGCTGCCGTTGGTAAAAGCAGAACTCGATAAAGGATATAAGAATGTTGTGTTTATTTGCTTTGACGGTTTGGGAATATATCCTATGTCGAAGAATTTGACGCAGGATGATTTCCTTGTTCGCCATGTAAAGCAGACCCTGGTGTCCACATTCCCCTCTACAACAACAAACGCCACCACCTCGCTGATGATGAACCAACTGCCGTTGGAGCATGGTTGGTTTGGATGGAGTGAGTATTACGAACATTTGGACAAAAATGTTGATATCTTTTTGAAGCGCGATTCCTGGACGGGAGAACGTATTGAAAGTGAAAATACCCCGCTTGGCAAACTGGATTACTACTTTGACCACACCGCTGCAGATTATGCCGTTCATTCCGTCTTCCCGGGATATGTTGGCGTGGCAAAGCCGGAGCAAAACCATGTTTTTAATGGAATACAGGAATTCTTCGATATTATAAAGGGAATATGTGCAACGGACGGCAAGCAGTTCATATACGCCTATTATCCTGACCCCGATTCGACCATGCACAAGTATGGCGTGAGCAGCACGGAGGCAAAAACGGTGATCGAGGATATTTCCAATCGGGTTAAATCACTTTTCGATAACGTAGGTGATACGCTGCTGATCGTCACGGCCGACCACGGACAGATTGATGTGACCGGCTACGTAAACTTCTATGAGGACGAAACGCTGATGGATATGCTGCGCATTTATCCTTATATGGAAGCAAGAGCACCTGCTTTTCTTGTAAAAGAAGGAAAAGAGCGGGAGTTTGAAGCGTACTTTGAATCAAAGTACGGCGAGGATTTTGTCCTGTACAAGTCGAGCGAACTGATCGAAAAAGGGTATTTCGGTGATTTCGGAGACAAAGCTGCTCTGCTGGGTGATTATATTGCCGTGGGTACATATACACATAAGCAGGCTGTTTTTAATCCTAAGATGAAAAAATACAAGGGACATCACACGTCTCTTACGGAAGAGATGGAAGTGCCGCTGATTCTGCTGGGGAAAAAATAACTTTCGCTTTATCTCTTTTCCGAATTGTGCTATACTAAACCCAAACGCATTTTCTTTTCACAGGAGGAGTAATTATGCTGGACAAACGCATTGACAAATTTATTGAAGACAACAAAGACGCCATTGTGGAGGACATTCGCCAGGTGGTGGCCATTGACAGCGTGCAGAGCGCTGCCGAGCCGGATGCACCCTTTGGCCCCGGCGCCCGCGATGCCCTGCTGAAGACGCTGGAAATTGCAGACCGCCTTGGTCTCGCTACCCATAACCTGGATAACTACATTGGTTGGGCAGAGATTGCCGGTACCGATCCCGAAAAGCACCTGGCCGCCATTTGCCACGTGGACGTGGTTCCCGCCGGCAACGGCTGGGATGCCGACCCCTTCACCCTGCGTGTGAAGGATGGCTGGCTGCTGGGCCGCGGCGTGGCCGATGACAAGGGCCCGATGATCCTGCTGCTGTACGCGCTGAAGTTCCTGCAGGAGCAGGGTGAAAAGCTGCGCTACGGCGTGCGCGCGCTGGTGGGCACCAACGAAGAGACCGGTATGCGTGATGTTCCTTATTATATGGAACGCGAACCCGCCCCGGCGTTCTGCTTTACCCCGGATGCGGAGTTCCCGGTGTGCAACGGCGAGAAGGGTCACTTCAACGGCAAAATTGTAAGCCCCGTGTGCAATGGCAATGTGCTGGAAATTGAAGGCGGCGTTGCCAACAACGCTGTGCCGGACCGCGCCAGTGCGTTGGTGAAGGCAGATATCACCAAGCTGGCCAACGCCGAAGGCGTGACCGTGGAAGCCGAAGGCGAGTATGTTCGCGTGCGCGGCTGGGGCAAGGCCGGCCATGCCGCTATGCCTGCCGGCACTGTGAACGCCATTGGCCTGGTGGTGGATTACATTTTGAAGAACAACCTGGGCAACGAAGCCGAAACCGCTTACTTCACCTCCCTGCAGAAGCTGCATTGCTCCACCGCCGGTACCGGCCTGGGCATTGATTGCGCCGACGGCCCCTTTGGCCCGCTGACCATCATTGGCGGCCGCATTTATATGCAGGACGGCAAATTCGTGCAGACCTTTGACAGCCGTTACCCCACCTGCGCCACCACTGCAGAACTGGAAGAAAAGACCCGCGCCGCCGTGGTGCCCGGTGCCGAACTGGTGGACGTGCACGGCGTGGAACCGTTCTATATTTCTGCAGATAGCCCGGCCATTAAGGCTTGCATTGATACCTACAACAAGGTGACCGGCGAAAACGCCGCGCCCTTTACCATGGGCG
This sequence comes from Clostridia bacterium, assembly GCA_017547865.1. The sequence continues at coordinate 2,404 of JAFYOA010000323.1, read as the reverse complement.
GCGGCACCTATGCCCGCCACTTCCCCTATGCGGTCAGCTTTGGCCCGGAGCACAACGACATTGTGCTGCCTTCCTTTGGCGGCCCCATGCACGGCGCCAACGAAGCTGCCCCGCTGGATAAGATGCTGGAAGCACTGAAGATCTATATTCTGGCCCTGTATGAGCTGGAAAAAGTTGATTTCTAAATTATAAAGAACGGCGGCTGCCCTGCTTTGGGGTGGCCGCTTTTTGTTACAGGTAATAGTTTAAATTGAAAAGTGAAGAAGTACGCGGGGAAGCGAACTGCACACGCAAAAAAGTTTCGATTGAATCTTCTCAAAGGTTCACGGGGTGTCGGGTCAACCTGAAGTTCACGCAGCCACTTTCCATCGCACCCCACGCAGTGGATGCTTCAAGTGGGCAGACAAAGCCTCTGCTGATTTTCAGACAGGCGTGTACAACGAAGGCTTGCCAAAAGCACCGCGATTTGTCTTCTTTAATCTTCCCAAAAACGAAAAAATAAAGCAAAATGCGTTGTTTTTTTCACCTTTTTGTGCTATGATATTGCCGAAGTTTGTTGAGACAAACTCGAAAGCGAAAACAACGGAGGAACGATATATGGGCGTTTTAGAAACCTTGATCGTCACCACGGCCCTGGCGGGTGTGGCGGGCACAGGTCTGGGCGGTCTCATCGGCGCTATGCTGCAGAAGGATTCCAACCGCACCGTAAGCCTGCTGCTGAGCTTTGCCGGCGGCGTAATGGTGAGCGTGGTGTGCTTTGACCTGGTGACCGAAGCCATTGAAACCAATGTGGGCGTGCTGACAGTGAGCGCCGCCATTGCCTTTGGTGTGGCGATTATTTATTTGCTGAACTATCTCATCGACCGGAAAACCAACCCGGAAGTACCGCATATCGATGAAAACCACCCCAAAACCGCCGACGATCTGAACGAACTGATCCACAGCGACCATTTGGAACAGCATTATGCCCGCAAGGATAATAAATTCGCCCTGTTTATTGCCGGTATTGTTATGGCCAGCGCCATTGCCCTGCACAACGTGCCGGAAGGCATGACCATCGGTGCCTCTTACGCCAGCAATAACGGCGTGATGGGCAGTGCCGCCCTGGTGCTGGCGGTGCTCATCGGTCTGCACAATATTCCGGAAGGTATGGCGGTCTCTGTGCCGCTGATCTCCGGCGGTATGGCCAAATGGAAGGCTGTGCTGATCACCGCAGCCTCCGGTATTCCCACCATTGTGGGTGCCCTGCTGGGCTTTGCTTTGGGCGAGATCGGGCCCATGGGTTTGGCGCTGAGCCTTGGTTTTGCCAGCGGCGCCATGCTGTACGTGGTCTTTGGCGAAATTCTTCCCCAGGCCATTTTGATGTACCACAGCAAGCTGCCGGCGTTCTCTGCCATTGCGGGTATTTTGGTGGGCCTGTTCATCATTCACGGTTAATAAAGAAAAAGGGGGTATTTTGCACAAAATATCCCCTTGTTTTTATCTTTTTGCCCTGTTGACAAACCGAATGCACAATGCTATAATCAATGCAAATTGAGTCTTAAATCAATTTAAACCGATGAAGCGGAAGTAACGGCGGATATGCCTGTACAGAGAACCCGGGGGGCTGCGAGCCGGGGGAGAAACAGTTCGTCAAATGGGCCGCGGAGGGTGCAGTGAAAAGCTGCGACGTGTGGGCATACGTCAGTTGCCGGGGTATGTTTGTACCCGCCAAGCGCACGGTTTTCCCGTGAAATCAAGGTGGCACCGCGGATAGATTTTTATTCGTCCTTGACAGAACAAAGTGTTTCTGTCGGGGATTTTTTATTTTCCCTCAAAAACAGAAACGCAAAGCCACTTCACCGATAGAAAACAGAAATCGCTTTTTGGGAGGAAAACACGATGAATTACAACGGCATTGATTTTGACACCTATTTTAAGAATTACCCCGATGAAAACGGCTTTTTCGGCAAGTACGGCGGCTGCTATATTGCAGATGACCTGAAAAACGCCATGGCCGAGATTACCGAGGCTTACTTCACCATCTGCAAGTCCCGTAAGTTTATCAACGAACTGCGCCGCATCCGCCAGGAATTCCAGGGCCGTCCCACGCCCATTTCTCATCTGGAACGCCTTTCCAACAGCCTGGGCAATGTGCAGCTGTATGTAAAGCGTGAAGACCTGAACCACACCGGCGCCCACAAGCTGAACCACTGCATGGGCGAAGCTCTGCTGGCAAAGTACATGGGCAAAAAGAAGGTTATTGCCGAGACCGGTGCCGGACAGCACGGTGTGGCTTTGGCCACCGCCGCTGCCTACTTTGGCCTGGAATGCGATATTTACATGGGCACTGTGGATATTAAAAAGCAGGCCCCCAACGTGGCCCGCATGAAGATTCTGGGCGCCAACGTGGTGGAAGTGACCC
>JAFYOA010000322.1 GCA_017547865.1 Clostridia bacterium | reverse complement strand
GTGGGCGTATATACCTTTGTTTCCGGCGGAAGTGAAGCGCCTGTGATTTCCGGCACCAGCGAACCGGTTAACTCCGTACCCCCAACCAACAGCCTGCCCGGTACGCCGGTTACGCCGCCCGGCTCTTCCGAGCAGGAGAACGATCCGAGCTCTTCTTCTGAAGCGATCGATATCACCCCCACCGACGGCATCGAGATCTGTGCCAAATCCGGTCAGCCGCTTTCTGCCCAGGAAGCCTACAGCCGTGTGGTGAATTCCACTGTGCTGGTGAAAGTGAGCTTTGTGGATGCCAACGGCAACGAGGGCGAAGGCGCCGGCTCCGGTGTGATCGCCACGGAGGATGGATATATCATCACCAACAGCCATGTTGTGAAGGACAGCCGCAATGTGAACGTACAGGTCATCACCTATACCGGCGAAGAGTACAGCGCTGTTGTGGTGGGCTATGACCGTACCACTGACCTGGCTGTTATTAAAGTGAATGCCCATGGTTTGCAGCCGGCCACTTTTGGCGCTGCGGCCGAGATGAGCGTTGGAGAACAGGTTATCACCATTGGCAACCCCGGCGGCGAGCATTTCTCTTTCTCTATGACCGGAGGCTATATCTCCGGCCTGGACCGCCATGTGGGCAGCTACAGTTCTGCCGGTATGACGTACATTCAAACCGATGCAGCCATCAACCCCGGCAACTCCGGCGGCGCGCTGGTCAATATGTATGGTCAGGTGGTGGGCATCAACTCGTCCAAGATCGTGGCAGATGGCTACGAGAGCATGGGCTTTTCCATCCCTGTGGATAAGGCACAGACCATCATCTGTGATCTGATGACCGGCGGTTATGTGACCGGTCGTGTGCGGCTGGGTATTTCCGGCCGTGATGTGACCGATGCCCAGGTATACAACTTTGGTGTGCCCTACGGTTTTGTGATCGTTTCGGTGGAGGAAGACGGTGCCTTTGCCGGTACCGGCGTGCAGGCGGGCGATATCATCACCGCAATCGATGGGGAAGAGATTAAAAATCTCACCCAGCTTTCCAATAAGCTGCTGGAATACGCCCCCGGCGATAAGGTGACCGTGACCCTGTACCGCCTGACCACCAGCCTGGTGGAGAATACCTACGCGGGCCAGTATTTCAATATTGAAGTTACCCTGCTGGCAGACAACGGCGAAACGCAGGTGAATTAAGTTTGAAAGGATGCATCCGTTTGGGTGCATCTTTTTGCTTGAATGCAGCGGAAGAATGAGGAAGGCAGGAGGCTTGACAGTGCCGAAGCGCTGTGCTACAATAGCCGAACCGAAAGAGAGGGGATGGCGTAATGGCAAGAGCGAGTTTTCAGGTGCTGGTGCTGCCTTTTGCCCGGGAGAACGGGCGCTTGAGCGTTGGGGTTCTGCGCCGGGCAGATATGGGTATCTGGCAGTTTGTTTCCGGTGGGGGAGAGGACGACGAAACGCCCCGGCAGGCTGCTCTGCGGGAACTGCGGGAGGAAGCCGGTTTTTGTGCGGAAAAACTCTATGCGCTGGATACCTTCTGCAGTATTCCGGCAAATTGCTTCCGCAAAGAAGACCGGGCCCGCTGGGGAGAGGATTGCTTTGTGGTGCCGGAATTTGCTTTTGCGGTGGAGATGGCACCAGAAAACCTGGTTTTATCGCACGAACACAGCGAATGTGCCTGGCTGCCCTATGAAGAAGCGAAAAAAGTGCTGCAATACGACAGCAACCGCACTGCTTTATGGGAACTGAAGGAACGCATTGCCGCCGGCAAACTGGCGGAGTTTACAGTGAAAATTGACAGATAAAGCTTGCAAAAATCGCCGTTCTGCGCTAAAATTAGGGTGCAGAACGGCACTGTGCTATTTGCACGAAAAATAATTTAAAAATTCTTGCAAAAAAGAGAAAAAAATACTTGCAATTATAGTTGGACTATGGTATTATACTAGAGCAAGACTGCGACAGATATGCGATGAAGCGGGAGGTTGCGGCCGGTAGGCCGGTTTTTCCGTGGAGTATGTCCGATTTCAAACCGGGCGAAAACAAATATTTGGCAGCGTCGGCGAGTTCATGGCCGAAATTGCCCTAAAAACCGTGTTTTTTAGGGAGATTTGCGTCATGAGCACGCTTTTTCTGTGTGCTGCCAAGAGTTTTTGTGGGTACAGCTTGAAAACTGTGCAAGGCCCGGGTTCTTTTCAATAGAATCCGGTTTTTAAATGCGGAGTGTGGAAACACCCGGGACAGTGTTCACAAAAACCCAGCCCGCCAATTTTTTTAAGGAGGCGATTTACGTGGCAGTCAAAGAAAAAATCAGGATCAGAATCAAGGGTTACGATCATCAGGTGGTCGACCAGGCCGCAGAAAAGATCGTGGCTACCGCCAAGCGCACGGGTGCCCGTGTGTCCGGCCCGGTGCCGCTGCCGACCGAGCGTCAGATCGTGACGATCCTCCGCGCTGTTCATAAGTATAAGGACAGCCGTGAGCAGTTCGAGATGCGCACCCACAAGAGACTGATCGACATCCTCAGACCCTCTAACAAGACCGTTGAGGCCATGATGGGTCTGGAACTCCCCGTCGGCGTTGAAGTTGAGATCAAGCTCTGATCTTAAAGGTTTTCAACCAACCGTTCGGCCGGGGTCATGTTGGCGAAAGGCCAACCAATAACCTGCATAGGAGGAAACGAAATGCAAAAGGCAATCATCGGCAAGAAGATCGGTATGACTCAGATCTTCGATGAAAAGGGCAAAGTCATTCCCGTCACAGTTGTGGAAGCCGGTCCCTGCGCTGTTGTGCAGAAAAAGACTGTGGAAAAAGATGGCTACGAAGCTGTTCAGGTCGGCTACGGCGACCAGAAGGCTCAGCGTGTCAACAAGCCCATGACTGGTCACTTCAACAAGGGCAATGTGGCATCCAAGACCACCCTGCGCGAATTCAGATTTGATGACTGCAGTGGTTACAATGTCGGCGATCTCATTAAGGCCGACGTCTTTGCAGCTGGCGACAAAGTTGATGTTACCGGCACCAGCAAAGGTAAGGGCTATGCCGGCGTTATCAAGCGCTGGAACTTTGGCCGTATGAGAGAGTCCCACGGTACTGGCCCGGTCGCTCGTCACAGCGGCTCCAACGGCGCCATCTCCGATCCGTCCCGCGTGTTCCCCGGCCTGAAGATGGCTGGTCACCTGGGTGCTGAGAAGGTTACCGTGCAGAACCTCACCATTGCGAAAGTGGATGTGGAAAACAATCTGATCGCTGTGAAGGGCGCCATTCCCGGCCCCAACGGCGGCGTTGTCGTCATCCGCGACAGCGTGAAAGCGTAAGGGAAGGAGGAAACGAAATGCCTACAGTATCTGTTATGAATATGAAGGGCGCTGAAGTCGGCACCATCGAACTGAACGCTGCTGTGTTCGGTATCGAACCCAACGTTTCTGTTATGAACGACGCCGTGAAGTGCTACCTGGCCAACCAGCGTCAGGGCACCCAGTCTGCTCTTACCCGTGCTGAAGTTTCCGGCGGCGGCAGAAAGCCCTGGAGACAGAAGGGTACCGGTCATGCCCGTCAGGGTTCTACCCGTGCTCCTCAGTGGACCCACGGCGGTATCGTGTTTGCTCCCAAGCCCCGCGATTACAGCTACACCCTCAACAAGAAGGTGAAGCGTCTCGCCATGAAGTCCGCTCTTTCCAGCAAGGTTGCTGACAACGAAATCGTTGTTCTGGAGAGCATTACCCTGGACACCTACAAGACCAAGGTTGTGGCTGAAATGCTCAAGGCCATCGGCGCCGAGAAGAAGGTTCTCATCGTTCTTCCCGAAGTTGACGAAAAGGTCATTGCCTCTGCTGCCAACATTCCTGGTGTGAAGACCGCCCAGGTCAACACTCTGAACGTCTACGATATCCTGAACGCCGACAAGTTCGTCGTTGTGAAGGATGCCGTGGCCAAGATTGAGGAGGTTTACGCATAATGACTGCACATGATATCATCATTCGTCCTATTGTGACTGAAAAGACCATGGATGGCGTGCAGGCCAAGAAGTACACCTTCGAAGTTGCCAAGAACGCCACGAAGATCGACGTTGCCCGCGCTGTTGAAGAACTGTTCGGCGTGGAAGTGAGCAAAGTGAACACCCTGCATGTGCGCGGCCAGTTCCGCCGCCAGGGCAGAAGCGAAGGCTACACCCGCGAATGGAAGAAAGCTGTTGTCACTCTGACCGAAGGCAGCAAGACCATCGAGTTCTTCGAAAGCATGATCTAAAACGCCTGAGGGCAACGTATGGGGAGGGCATTTCCCCGCAAAGCCAACTAAGGAGTGTGAAAACGAATGCCCATCAACAGCTATAAACCGACGACTCCGTCGAGAAGAAATATGACCGTGACCGATTACTCCGGTCTGTCCAAGTGCGGCCCCGAAAAGAGCCTGCTGGCCCCGAACAAGAATAAGTCCGGCCGCAACAGCTATGGCCGCATCACCGTTCGCCACAGAGGCGGCGGCAACCGCACCAAGTATCGTATCATCGACTTCAAGCGCCAGAAGCACAACATGGCTGCCGAAGTGCTGACCCTCGAGTACGATCCCAACCGTTCCGCTTTCATCGCGCTGGTCCAGTATGAGGACGGCGAAAAGAGATACATCATCGCTCCCAACGGCCTGAAGGTCGGCGACAAGGTGTACTCCGGTGCCGAAGCTGATATCAAGCCCGGCAACGCTCTCCCCCTGGCTAAGATCCCCACCGGTACCATGGTTCACAACGTTGAGCTGTATCCCGGCAAGGGCGCCCAGCTTGCCCGCGCTGCCGGTATCATGGCGCAGCTGATGGCTAAAGAGAATGGCATGGCCCTTCTCCGTCTGCCTTCCGGCGAAATGCGCAATGTGCCCGAGCTGTGCATGGCCACCATCGGCCAGGTTTCCAACATCGACCACGAAAACGTGAAGATCGGTAAGGCCGGTCGTAAGCGTCACATGGGTTGGAGACCCACTGTTCGCGGTTCTGTTATGAACCCCAACGACCACCCGCACGGTGGTGGTGAAGGCAGATCCCCCATCGGCCGTCCCGGCCCTGTTACTCCCTGGGGTAAGCCTGCACTGGGTTACAAGACCCGCAAGCCCAAGGCCAGCGATAAGCTGATCGTGAGCCGCAGAAACGGCAAGTAATGGTGCGAAAGGAGCTTAATTACTAATGAGCAGAAGCGTTAAAAAGGGTCCCTTCGTACAGCCCGTGCTGCTGAAGCGGATTCAGGAAATGAACGAGGCCGGCGAGAAGAAGATCGTGAAGACCTGGAGCAGAGCTTCCGTTATCTTCCCCGATTTCGTTGGCCATACCATCGCGGTCCACGACGGCCGCAAGCATGTGCCGGTATACGTCACCGAAGACATGGTTGGACACCGGCTGGGTGAGTTCGCTCCCACCCGTACCTTCAAGGGTCATGCCGGCTCCAAGACGTCGAAGTAAGCCGAAAGGAGTGTATAGCATGGAAGCAAGAGCTACCCTGAAATATATCAGAATCTCTCCCCGTAAAGTGGGTCTGGTTCTCGACCTCATCCGCAATAAGCCTGTTGACCTTGCCCTGGCCATCCTGAAGCATACACCGAAGGCGGCTTGCGAGGATCTGCAGAAGCTTTTGAATTCTGCGATTGCCAATGCTGAGAACAACCACAGCATGGACAAGAGCAACCTCTATGTAGCCGAGTGCTTTGTTTGCCCCGGCCCGATCCTGAAGCGCATTCGTCCTGGTTCCCATGGCCGTGCCTTCAGAATCCTGAAGAGAACCTCGCACGTCACCCTCGTGCTCAAGGAAAAGGAATAAGCGGTAAGGAGGCTAACACATGGGTCAAAAAGTAAATCCGCACGGTCTTCGTGTCGGTGTTATTAAAGACTGGGATTCCCGCTGGTTCGCCAAAAAAGGCGTTTTCGGCGATATGCTGGTGGAGGACTACAACCTCCGCAAGACGCTGAAGAAGCAGCTCTACTCCGCGGGTGTTCCGAAAATCGAAATCGAACGTGATGCTTCTAAGGTCCGCATTCACATTCACTGCGCCAAGCCTGGCATGGTGATCGGTAAGGGCGGCGCCGAAATTGAGAAGCTGCGCCTGCAGTGCGAAAAGATGCTGAACAAGCCTGTCGTTATCAACATTGTTGAAGTACGTCAGCCTGATCTGGACGCACAGCTGGTTGCTGAAAACATTGCCGCTCAGCTGGAAAAGCGTGTTTCCTTCCGTCGTGCAATGAAGATGTCCATGGGCCGCTGCATGAAGCTGGGCGCCAAGGGTATCAAAACTCAGGTCTCCGGCCGTTTGGGCGGTGCCGAAATTGCCAGAAGCGAACAGTACCACGATGGTACCATTCCGCTGCAGACCATCCGTGCCGACATCGACTATGGTTTTGCCGAAGCTGCAACCACCTATGGTCGTATCGGTGTTAAAGTCTGGCTGTACAAGGGCGAAGTCCTGCGTGATTCCGCTCCTGCTGCCCGCAGACCCCGTAGAGAAGGAGGCAATCGCTAATGCTGCTGCCTAAGCGCGTTAAATATCGCCGCGTTCACAGAGGTCGTCTGACCGGTAAAGCCTATCGCGGCAACAAAGTTGTTTATGGTGATTTTGGTC
>JAFYOA010000321.1 GCA_017547865.1 Clostridia bacterium | reverse complement strand
GGTACCGCGGGTATTGATGTACTCGTCTCAAGATGTTTCTTGAGACGGGTTTTTGTTATTTATCGCAATCTTTTTTTGAAAGGATGATCACCATGACCAACCAGAACACGGCAGCACAGCTGATGGATATTGCCGCCCGTATCCGTGAAATGCGGGAGATTTTGGGCTACAGCGAACAGTCGATGGCCGAAATGACGGAGGTTTCGCTGGAGGTATACCGCCAGTACGAATCCGGTATTGTTGACCTGCCCTTTACTTTCATTCATAAATGTTCCAAAGCCTTCGGCGTGGAGATTACCGTTCTGCTGGAAGGTCAGAGTGCCAAACTTTCCGGGTATACCGTTACCCGCAAGGGGAAGGGCCTGACCACCGCCAGCGAAGACGGCATCACCATTCAGGACCTGGCCCCCATGTTCCGCAGCAAGCTGGCCACGCCCTACTATGTTACCTATGAATATTCCGAAGAACTGCAGGATGAGCCCATTCATACCGTGACCCACGACGGCCAGGAATTCAACCTGGTGCTGAAGGGCGCCATGCGCATTCGTGTGGGCCAGAACGAAGAAATTCTCCACGAGGGCGACTCCATTTTCTATAAATCTTCCACTCCCCACGGTATGATCGCCATTGAGGGCAAGGATTGCGTGTTCCTTTCCATGATCATGGCCAGCGATAAGCGCGATTCCGCTTTGAGCCTGCCTTCTCTGCGTACCGTAAAGGAGCTGCCCACCGAGCAGCGCCTGCTGTGCAACGAGTTTGTATGGGGCACCGAAGACGAAAACGGCTTCCTCACCGGCCTGAACTACGCCAATACCGACCGCTACAACTTTGCATTCGATACCGTGGATGCCATTGCCCGCAAAGACCCTGACAAACTGGCAATGGTACACGTGGCCAATGATAAGACCGAGCGCCGCTTTACATATAAAGATATGAAGGACGCTTCTTCTCAGTGTGCCAACTACTTTAAATCTTTGGGCATTAAGCGCGGCGACCGCGTAATGCTGGTGCTGAAGCGCCACTACCAGTTCTGGTTTGCCATTCTTGGCCTGCATAAGCTGGGTGCCGTGGCCATTCCTGCCACCAACCAGCTGATGGAGCATGACTTTACCTATCGTTTCCAGGCCGGTGGCGTCAGTGCCATTCTGTGCACCGCCGATGGCGAAACGGCCCACCAGGCAGAACTGGCCGAAGCCGCCTGCGGCCTGCATCTCACCAAGGTTATGGTGGGCGGCACCCGCGAGGGCTGGCACGATTTCAACGAAGAGTACGGCCTGTTCAGCCGCCGGTATGTGCGTGCGGAGGACGCCCCCTGCGGCGACGATCCCATGCTGATGCTGTTTACCTCCGGCACCACCGGTTACCCCAAAATGGCCATGCATTCCTATAAGTATGCCCTGGGCCATTACGTCACTGCCCGCTATTGGCATCTTTGCGAGCGGGACGGCCTGCACTTCACTATTTCCGAGACCGGCTGGGGCAAGGCCCTGTGGGGCAAGCTTTACGGCCAGTGGCTGTGTGAAGGCGCCGTGTTCACCTACGATTTCGATCGCTTCGACGCAGAAGAAATTCTGCCCATGTTTGCCAAATACAACATCACCACTTTCTGTGCGCCGCCCACCATGTACCGCATGCTGATCAAGCAGGATCTCAGCCGTTTCGATCTGAGCTCCATTCGCCATGCTACCACCGCCGGCGAGGCACTGAACCCCGAGGTGTTCTACCAGTTTGAAAAGGCCACCGGCCTGCGCATTCACGAAGGCTTTGGCCAGACAGAAATGACCCTGGGCATCGCCAATCTCTACGGCACCCAAATCAAGCCCGGCGCCATGGGCAAGCCTGTGCCCGGCTATGGCATTGATATTGTGGACACCGACGGCAACCCGGTGGAAGACGGTATCAACGGCGAGATCGTTATCCATACCGATCCTGTGCCCACCTGCGGTGTGTACCTGGGTTATTACCTGAACGAGGAAGCCACCAAAAACGTGTGGCACGACGGCATGTACCACACCGGCGACGTTGCCTGGCGCGATGAAGACGGCTATTATTGGTACGTTGGCCGTGCGGATGACGTGATCAAGTCTTCCGGCTACCGCATCGGGCCTTTCGAGATCGAATCCACCATTATGGAACTGCCCTACGTACTGGAATGCGGCGTTTCTGCTGCACCGGATGAAGTTCGCGGCCAGGTGGTGAAAGCCTCCATCGTTCTGGTGCCCGGCACGGAAGGCACGGAAGAACTGAAGAAAGAAATTCAGAACTATGTCAAGACCCACACTGCTCCTTACAAGTATCCCCGCATTGTGGTCTTCCGCGATGAACTGCCCAAGACCATCAGCGGCAAGATTATGCGCAATAAGCTGTAATTGAGAAAAACGTGTGAAAAATTGAGCCGCTTTTTTCATCTGAATCTTGACAAAAACACGTGAAAGTGTTATGATTCCTTTGTTATAACGAGAATTGTTCGGCAATGATGAAGAGGTGCATTTGACACCCTGCCTGTAGAGAAATGGCGGTTGGTGAAAGCCATGGCAGAGGCAGATGCTGGTCGCTTCGGAGCCGGGAGAAAGAAAGCGCTGCGGCGCCGTAGAATCTCCGCGCGAAAAGCTGCGTCAGTGCTTCGGGTGCTTGCACCCCATGAGTGGCATTTGCTGTGAGGCAGGTGCAATTTGAGTGGTACCGCGGGTTATCAGCTGCCCGTCTCAAGGAATCTTCTTTGAGACGGGCATTTTTGT
>JAFYOA010000320.1 GCA_017547865.1 Clostridia bacterium | reverse complement strand
TCGCGGCTGGGTGCGGTGGTGTTTATTTCCAGTTCAATACGACGGCTGGTTTGAATTTCAATGCCCCAACCGGAATTGCGAATGGGCCGGGACAGGCAAATGTACGGGTTCAGCACCATATCGGCGGGCATATGGCGGAACTTATACAGAGCGGTACGCATCCGCCATTCCACACCGCGCCAGTATGGATCGCTCACCGTGCACTGCAGAGAACCGTCCACATCCATCTCGTTCCACGGAATCTGATCGATGGTGAGCAGCGGGCGTTCCATATGCAGGTGGTTCAGCTGCAGCCACAGGCGCTTTTTTTCTGCCTGTATGGGCAGCGCGGCGGCTTCGGCATATTCTTTTGCAAGTTCCCGCAGAACCTGCACTTCTTCTTTATTCAGCACCCGAATCACTCCTGTATCGTTTTTTTCATTGTAACACTCTGTTCGTCCGGGCAAAACTCCGAAAAATGATAAAAACACCATCAAAATTGACATTTATTCTTCCGATAGTTATAATAAAACCAAAGGCAGGGATGGATATGATCATCATACAATACGGCCGCGCCACACAGCCGCGCGACTGGCACGTAACAGAAAAACGACCACCGCAGTTTGTGCGAATTTACTGTATGGAAGGCGGCAATGTGCAATACAGGGATACGGAAACCTCTTTTCCCCTGCGTTCAAAGCATTTGTACCTATTTCCGGCACAGCAAAGCTACAGTATGACACAAGCCCCGGAAGACCCGATTTCCTGTATGTGGGTACACGCCGATATCTCTCCGTTTGTTTTATACCACCCTATTGAAATTGACACCACCCAAAATCCGGATATTCTTGCCACGCTGAATCTGATGCGCAACCAGCTGGAACGTGCAGACGGAGATGACAGCTGTTTTGCGGATTTTGCGCAGGCGCTTTTAAAGCTTTTTGTGCGCGACGGATATCTCCGGCAGAAAATTGACCGGGCGCTGCTGGATATTCTGCAGTTTTCTTCCTCTGCTACCATCCACGAACTGAGCAGCCGCGCCGGGTATTCCACCGAGCATTTTATCCGCCTTTTTTCCGCTTCTGCCGGGGTAACACCCTACCAATATATTTTGAATCAGCGCATGAACGAAGCCGTGGCTTTGATGAGCAAAGGGATAAAGCTGGAAGAGGTGGCCCAAAAAGTCGGGTATTCCAGCGCAAAAGCGTTTTCCTGTGCCTTTCGCCGCCGCTACGGCATACCGCCGCAAACATACCGCAGTATTCGCCTGAAACGTGCATAGCAAAAGAGCCGCCCGCAGGCGGCTCTTTTTTTAGCTGAGAACAAACTCAGAACTTCAGTTCATCGTCCACGGTGTAGAACTTACCGGTGGCGATACTCTTGTTGGCCAAAGCGCCGATGATGACGGAGTTGGCGCCATCGAAGCTGCCGGCGGCATGGCCCAGCGGATCGGGCTGATCACCCACGAAAATATTGCGCAGCAGGCGGATATCGCCGCCGCCGTGACCGCTGGTATGGCGGGGCAGAACGTACTCGGTGATGCGGTTCTGCAGGTCGAACACGCGGATGAGGTCGGTATCACGCTCATTCTGGATACCGGTCTCCACGTTCACGGCTTCCAGACGGCCCTTGGAGCCGTTGATGACGCAATGCCAGCCTTCGTAGGGGGAGGTGGCGTTGAGGG
>JAFYOA010000319.1 GCA_017547865.1 Clostridia bacterium | reverse complement strand
CTGCCGCCTGTTTGTACCTAGGTTACGGCTTGGTACAGGCCGTAAGCATGCACCGCATGGAAGTAAACGGCCTTGACCTGGCCCGCCGCGGCCGTCGGGGACCGGTACTTAAAATTTAACGAAAAAAAGACCATCCGCTGCGGGTGGTCTTTTCATTACAGAACAGAATGTGCAAAACGCTTGACTTTCTCTTTGCCCTGTGGTAGATTGAAGCTAACAGAACGCCCGGACAATCGGGAAGGAGGCTTTATCCATGAGCTTTTGTGTAAAAGAAGATTTTGATTGCCAACTGCTGTATTTTACCTCTTCCAGCTGCCTGAAAAGCGGTAAAGGTTTGGTGTTTATCGGCGAAAAAGACGGTAACCCCAACGTATACCATAAAGATTTTGCCACCGACAAAATTACACAGCTCTCTGATAACCACGACGGCACACTGAAAACCTACGTATATTTCAACGGCAATCCCCGCCGCGGATTGAGCAAGGCGAGCGTGTGCCTGGATAACGAACGTGAACTGGTGTATTATCTGCAGGGACAGGATGTTTGTCAGGCGGATATGCAGGGCAACATTCGCGTGCTCAATCGCATTCCCGATGACCAGGTGACTGCCTTTATGCACACCAGTGCCGATGGCACCCGACTGTGCGTTCCCACCACCGACTGGCGCGCTCTGGATGATCCGCCCAGAGGCCGCCCCATTGGCCAGCGCCCGGACTACGACATTGACGAACGTGTACAGAAAGAAAAGCTGAATTCTTACCTGCGTGTATTCGATACCGCCACCGGCGAAGAGATTCTGTGTGAAAAGGTACCGCTGTGCTGGATCACCCATGTGCAGTTCCATCCCAAGAACAACGATATCATTATGTACAACCACGAGTGGCCCTCCCACTGCGGTCTGCGCCGCATTTGGATTTGGAACGGCAAGTACCACCGCGCCGTGCGCACCATGGACGAAGGCCGCAGCATCAACGACTGGGCCTGCCACGAAATGTGGAGCGAAGACGGCAGCGAAGTGATTTACCACGGCGGCTACTACGAAGGCAACTACTATGTTGGGCGTTTCGTGGTGGAGACCGGAGAACTGAAGGAGATCACCCTGCCGGAAGAATACACCGCCTACGGTCACTTCACCATCTCCAAGGACGGTCTGCTGGTGAGCGACGGCTATTATCAGCCCGAAAATGACACCAGCGTACAAAAAGAAGGCACGCACTCCAAGGCCGCGTGGATCACCGTGCAGAAGATCGACTGGGAGAAAGGAACCATTACCTGGCTGCCGATCGAACAGCACAATTCAAGCTGGCTGACCCAGGATGCGCATCCCCATCCCATTTACGATCCCACCGGCAAGACCATTTGGTACACTTCCGACAAGAGCGGTAAGCTGGAAGTATATTCGGCGCCTGTACCGGAAGAAGCTTTTAAATAAAGTCAATATACGCAATATTTCGCACAACAAAGAACTGGAATTAACACATATTATCCGGTATAATAAAAAGCATCATCTGTGCAACGGAGGAATTTAACTATGCCGCACCTTGATCTTGATATTGAACAGTTCTGGAAAGACGACGAACTGGCTCATAAAGAAAACTGCTTCTCCAAGGAAGCTCCGCAGGCCGCCCTGGGCATCCGCATGAGCGATGAATGTGTATTTGCCGAGCTGGGCGAAGAAGGCGAACCCTGGGGTTACACCGATCCCGTCCGCCGCCTGGACCTGAACAAGCGCTACAACGAAAAGGCTCTGCAGATCGTGGGCCGCAAGCTGCTGCGCGAAGATGCCCCTGCCCCGGCCGACAGCATCTATCCCGCCTATCGCCAGATTGGTGAAGTTTTTGGCGGCGAATATGTTTTTGACGGCAAGACCACCTGGCTGGAAGGCCACCTGGAAGACGAAGACGCCCTGGAAGCCAAGCTGGATGAGATCGATAAGATGGATCTGCGCTCTTTCATTCTGCCTGAAAACTGGGAAACCGAAAAGAAGCGTATTTTTGAGACCTACGGCACCAAGCCCCGCATCGTACAGAGCGTGCGCGGCCCGGTTACCCTGGCCTGTTCCGTATTCGGTATCGAAAACCTCATCTATCTGATGTACGACTCCCCCGAACTGGCCGAGCGTTTCTCCGATACCATTGCCCGCGTTATTCTGGAGTATCATCGTATTTCCTGCGAGGAAGCCGGTTACACCGCCGAGAACTTCCCCCACGGTTTCTCGTTCTTCGATGACAACTGCTGCATGCTGAACGCTGAAATGTACGAAAAGTTCGGTTATCCCATTCTGAAGAGAGTGTTTGACCACTGCTCTCCCAACCAGGGTGACCGCCGCTACCAGCACTCCGACTCCGCTATGGAGCACCTGCTGCCCGTACTGGCCAAGCTGAACTTCACCGGCTGCAACTTTGGTCCCACCGTTACTGTGGACAAGATCCGCAAGTACATGAAGAACACCTGCATTGAAGGCGTCATTGCTCCTTTCACCT
>JAFYOA010000318.1 GCA_017547865.1 Clostridia bacterium | reverse complement strand
GAATGCTGTGCATTCGACCGGTCCTGCGCTAATGAAGCATAGGGAGTTTCGCGTTCTGCGGAACGCGACCCGGGGGCGCCGCCCCCCAGGCCTCCGCAAGCTTTTGAAAAAGCTTGACCAAAACTTTTACCGTACGCAGTTTCTGCAAATTAGAAGCGAGCGAACTTTTTATTGTGTCGCAGGCGTTACAGTAACTTTCTATTTTACACTTTTAGAACTGGAGAACAATTATGCGTATTTTTGCCATAGGCGATGTGGTGGGCAGTGTGGGCTGCCGTTTTTTGCGGGAACGCCTGCCCGCACTGAAAAAAATGTATAAGGTGGATCTTACCATTGCCAACGGAGAAAATTCTGCCGACGGCAACGGCATTACCCCGGTGGCGGCCGAGCACCTGTACAGCAGCGGCGTGGATGTTATCACCACCGGCAACCATGCTTTCCGCCGAAAAGAGAGTTACTCTCAGTTCGATGAAGACGAATTTTTGCTGCGCCCGGCCAATTTTTCCAGTGCAGCCCCCGGCCGCGGCGTGTGCATTTACGATATGGGCCGTCTGCAGGTGGCGGTGATCAACCTCATCGGCGTGGTGTACATGGAACCCATGGATAACCCCTTTGACACGCTGGATGCCATTCTGAAAGACCCCGACCTGCCGAAGATCAGAATCGTGGATTTCCACGCGGAGGCCACCGGCGAAAAGCGCTCGTTGGCCTATTATGCGGATGGCCGTGTTTCTGCCGTGTTTGGCACCAACACCCATGTGCAGACCGCCGACGAGTGCATTCTGCCCAAGGGCACCGGCGCCATCTGCGATATCGGCATGACAGGCGTGATCGAGTCCGTTCTGGGCGTAAAGCCGGAATTGGTGATTGAAAAGCAGCGTACCCACATGCCGGTGCGGTTTGATTTGGCCGATGGCCCCTGCAAACTGGAGGGCGTGCTGCTGGATGTGGATGAAAAGACCGGACGCTGCACCGGAATTCAGCGGGTACAGGTCTCTTAATTGCACAAACAGTTTACAAAATAGCCACACATTTTCTGCGTTTACACATTTGAAGTTTTTGCATTGATATGTTATAATGATTATAACTTGAATTGTGTCTATAAGATGACGTGTTCAAATCGATACTCCGCAAATGAATAGATGATAATAAAAACAGAGTGAGGATGTGTAGCAGATGATTACTGGCAAGCAGTGGCGCGATGCCGTTATCTCCGGTGCAAACAACATTATCAAAGTTAAGAAAAGCGTAGACGAACTGAATATTTTCCCCGTGCCGGATGGCGACACCGGTACCAATATGTCCATGACCATCAGCGCAGCTTCCGCTGCTCTGGCTGAACTGGACGATGCTGTGACCGCCGGCGAAGCTGCCAAAGTGACCGCTTCTTCCATGCTGCGCGGTGCCCGCGGCAACTCCGGCGTTATTCTTTCCCTGCTGTTCCGCGGCATTTCCCGTGGTTTTGCCGATAAGGACGAAGTGGACGGCAATGACATTGTGAACGCTCTGGATCAGGGCGTGCAGTCTGCTTATAAGGCTGTGATGAACCCCACCGAAGGTACCATTCTTACCGTGGCCCGCATTGCCACCGAACGTGCTGCTGCCGCTGCCGAAAAAGACAGCGACCCGCTGTATGTTTGGGAAGCTGCCTGCATGGGCGCCGAAGAAGCCCTGGAAGAGACCCCCAACCTGCTGCCCGTGCTGAAGAAGGCCGGCGTGGTGGATGCCGGCGGCAAGGGCCTGTGCCTGATTTTTGACGGTATGCTGACCTACCTGCGTGACGGCGTGATGATTGAAAACGCCATGAGCGCCGAAGACAAGCAGGCCGAAACCGAAGAATTCTTCCGCAATGTGGCGGCTGAATTTGACCAGGAGATCACCTTTACCTATTGCACCGAGTTTATCATCGATCGTGAAAACGACAAGGATCCCGAGGCTCTGCGGGCATT
>JAFYOA010000317.1 GCA_017547865.1 Clostridia bacterium | reverse complement strand
GGTATCTGCATTCAAAGAAGTATTCTGCGTGGCGCACCATTCCAGAACGGCGTCAGCACGGGCCTGAGAAAGCTTCAGGTTGTAATCATAATCGCCCTGGGTATCGGTATGGCCTTCCACCAGAACTTTGGAGACAAAGCCATCGTAGGTATCGCTGAGGGTAACATCGGTGTATACTTTCAGGAACTGCTCCAGGAAAGCTTTGCCTTCGTCGGTCAGTTCGGATTCATCCACGCCGAACAGTACAGCGGAGTCAAGCATGATTTCACCGGATTCTTTATCCACGGTCACGTTCAGGTCGGCGGCTTCAAAGGCGGCGGCCAGGTCGTCAAACAGATTGGAGCGCTTTTCCACCAGCTGCTCAACCGCATTTTCACCAAGGCTTTCCAGTTTTTCCTGGTCTTCTTCCGTCAGGTTGTTTTTCATCAGGTTTTCGTAGTGCACCCACATGGAATCATTGTAGTAATACGTCTTTTCGCCGTCGTAAAACACAAGACCGTCGTCGTCGCACCAGAAAACGATCGCCTGGTAGATTTCGCTGTTGTTCCCGTCACGGTCAATACCGCAGAAGGTAAACAGACCGTCTTCATCCAGTTTGGCGGCAAATTTGACGGAGTTTGTGCCATCCGTTAATTTAAAAAAGCCGTAGTTATACTTGGGTTCTTTGCTGTTGCTCAGGAAGTTGATCCGCTCCATACCCTTAAAAACGGGAGAACCGGAAGTGACATAGCAATCTGTGTACAAACGGGGATCGTGTTCGCCAAAAGAATGCTCTGTAAGGGTATCATACGTATTCAAAGTCAAACTCTTGCCGTCTTTGCTCAGTGTAAGCTGCGGGCCTTTGAAGCTGAAATCATAGGTCAGCACATCAGAACCGAGGGTATATTCCACTGTGTTTGTTTCTTTATCGTAGCTGTAGGTTTCCAGCGGGCGGAAAAGAAGCTGGTTATCCACGACATCGTAGGCACCCATGACAGAATCCAGGTATTCATCGCTGCCGATGAATAGCATTTCCATCCAATAATATTCCGGCGCAAGTTTATTGAGAACATGAGATAGTGTGGCAGCACCGGCACGGTAACCGTGGGGAATGATTGCGACTTCTTTGGTGGCACACGAAGTGATGTCCCACGAAGAGATGGTCATTGTTCCGTTTTCGAGAGCCAGCTTCTTGCGGGTTTCTTCGCTGCCGTTAATTTCGTAGTGGCCGTAGAACATCTGGGGCGTGTATGTTACGCTGCTGTACAGTTCGGCGGCATTCAAACGAGTCTGGGGTTCCCTCAGTTCGCAGGGCTCATCTGGGTCTACTATATAGTAGTAATTGGGCGTGCCATCGGAATTGGTTTTGCCGCCGCTGCTGCAAGCTACAAGCGCCAGCATAAGCACAGCAAGCAGAAATGCCAGTGTCTTTTTCATGGTGTTCGTCCTTTCGAGAATTGAAATCTTTTGATATTATACAACTTCAAACCAAAAACTGCAACAAAAACAGAGAGCCTTTTGGGGAAGACTCTCTGTAAAAAATCAGCGGATAAACATAGCGTCGCCAAAACTGAAGAAGCGGTATTCTTCTTCTACGGCAACTTTGTAGGCATTCAGTACATTCTCTCTTCCGGCAAGAGCGGAAACCAGCATCACCAGTGTGCTTTCCGGTAAATGGAAGTTGGTGATCAGCGCATCCAGCACCTTGAATTCATAGCCGGGGAAGATAAAAATCTCCGTCCAGCCTTCGCTTTCGCACACTTTTCCCTCTTTTGCCCATACAGATTCCACCGTTCTGCAGCTGGTGGTGCCCACGCAGATTACGCGGCCGCCCTTCTCTTTTGTTTCGTTGATCAGCGCAGCGGTTTCGGCCGGCATATAATAATGTTCAGAGTGCATAGTGTGGTCAGAAATATTTTCTGCGCTGACAGGACGGAACGTGCCCAGTCCAACATGCAGGGTAACAAAACCCACGCGAATGCCTCTGGCCTTTGCTTTTTCCAAAAGCTCTTCCGTGAAATGAAGACCGGCCGTTGGTGCGGCAGCTGAACCGATTTCGCGGGAATACACGGTCTGGTAACGCTCGTTGTCCTGCGGTTCTTCTTTAATGTACGGATGCAGCGGCATCTGTCCGATCTGATCCAGCAGATTAAAGAAAACACCGTCGTATTCAAAATGAATGATGCGGTTGCCATCTTCCAAAACATCCACAACTTCGCAGTGCATCAGACCATCACCGAAGGAGAAGCGGGTACCGACTTTGGCTTTGCGGCCGGGCCCTGCCAGTGCTTCCCAGCAATCGCCGCCGCGGTTGTTCAGAAGCAAAAATTCCACACGGGCACCGGTGCCTTCTTTCGTGCCGTAAATACGAGCCGGAAGCACGCGGGAATCATTCAAGATCAGGCAGTCCCCTTCCCGCAGTTCATTCAGAATATCATAAAAATGCTTGTGCTCAATTTCACCGTTTTTGCGGTCCAGTACCATCAGACGGGAATGATCCCGGGGCTCCACCGGGTGCTGGGCAATGCGTTCCTGGGGCAGATCATAGAAAAAATCACTTGTTTTCATATCGATGATTGTATCGTCCTTTCATACGGATGCCGCATACAGCGGCGTATGTAAAAATATTGTCTAAATCCATAGGGAGAATTGACATTCAATTGGGTTTACTGTATTATTATATTTGGGCCAGCAGGCAAAATCTGCTGTGCGCGCAAATTTCTTATCCTATTATAATGGAACCTGCGGCACTTTTCAACCGCTTTTTTAGTTCCTGGGTATGGATAATCTACGAAAGGGTTGTAAGAATGATGAAAGAGAATTATAAAGTCGGTATTATTGGCTGCACCGGTATGGTTGGTCAGCGTTTTGCCACGCTGCTGGAGAACCACCCCTGGTTTACCGTGACTGCCCTGGCGGCCAGCGCCAATTCTGCCGGCAAAACATATAAAGAAGCCATTGGTAATCGTTGGGCTATGCAGACCGAAATCCCGGCTTCTATGGCCGATATGACCGTGTACGACGCCACTGCCGATATTGAGACCATCGTTTCCAAGGTTGATTTTGTCTTCTGCGCTGTGAACATGCCGAAAAACGAGATCAAAGCGTTGGAAGAAATGTACGCCAAGCACGAATGCCCCGTTGTTTCCAATAACAGCGCCAACCGCGGTATGGACGATGTGCCCATGATCGTGCCGGAAATCAACGCCGATCATACCGATGTGATCCCCTATCAGCGCAAGCGCCTGGGTACCAAGCGCGGTTTTATTGCTGTTAAGTCCAACTGCTCCCTGCAGAGCTATGTGCCGGCTTTGCAGCCTTTGATGGACCTCGGTCTCACCAAGGTGCTGGCCTGTACTTACCAGGCAATTTCCGGCGCCGGTAAGACCTTTGACCGTATGC
>JAFYOA010000316.1 GCA_017547865.1 Clostridia bacterium | reverse complement strand
TATTTTTTGCATTTTGGATTTCAAATTCTTTTCGGATAATATATAATAACTGTAACATAACCCCCAGGAGGACACTATGGGCATTACAGACAGTTTGAAAAAAGGCACTGTGGAGCTTCTGGTTCTGAAGCTGCTGCAGGATCGAGATATGTACGGATATGAAATTACCCAGGAACTGCAGGAAAAGAGCCAGGGCTTCTTCCTTCTGCAGGAAGGTTCTCTCTACCCCACCCTGTACCGCATGCTGGAACGCGGCCTGATCTCTGACCGGCAGGAACTGGTGGGCCGCCGCCGCACCCGCGTGTACTACCACCTGGAAGATGCCGGCCGCGAGCGCTACGAGTGCATCCGCCGGGAATACCTGACCCTGAACAAAGGCATTCTGAATGTCATTGGCAACGACGAAGAGCCCAACACTTGATGAAACACAAAACCGGGAGGCAAACGCTTCCCGGCGTTTATTTTGTAAAAAATCCCCGCCATGCATCTGCACAGCGGGGATTCGTTTATTTCAGCAAAAATCAGTGGCACTCGTGGCAGAATTCAAAAATACCTTCAACACCCATCTCGGCCATCAGTTCTTCCAGCAGCTGCATGGACATGCACAGCACTTCGCCGCCTTCCGTCAGGATGGGGCACTCGTAGGTGTGAATCAGCGTACCGCCGTCGGATTCGCTGAAGAAGGCCGTTTCGGCAGCCACAGCCTGCAGCATCTCCAGGGTGCGGTTGGTTTCTTCCTTCTTCTCCTGCAGCTTCTTCAGTTCTTCCTGCAGACGGGCAATTTCTTCGGCCTGTTCGGCAGAGCCTGCATCCTTTTCGGCCAGAGCGGCTTCCAGGGCTGCGATTTCTTCTCCCAGCAAAGCAGCCTTTGTTTCGTAATCGCCGAGCTTTTCAGCCAGGCTCTGATTTTCGGCAGCCAGAGCATCGTAATCGGCCTGCAGTTCCGTCAGGGCCGTATCGCTCTTGCCCAGCTTGCCGTTAAAGTAGCAGCCTTCGCCCACCATACCGGCAATAAGCAGAACCACCAGCACGGCGAAGATCCAGCACAGTACCTTGGCTGCGCCGCCCTTCTTCTTTTCTTTGGGGGCCTTGGGAGCCTTTTCTTTCTTGGCTTTCTTAGGCTTTTCTACAGGCACCGGCACAGGAGCAGGGGCGGGTTCTTCCGCCGGGATTTCTGCGGCAGCCGGAGCAGGGGCCATAGTGGGATTCGGGGCATCCACCGGAATCTCGTTGACCACAGGGGCAGGCACAGGTTCGGTCACAGCCACCGGCTCTTCCTCGGGAACAAACACCGGCACAGGGGCAGGCTCTTCCACGGCTTCTTCGGCAGGAGCTTCCTCTGCAGCGAGTTCTTCCACTACGGGAACAAACGCAGGAACTTCTTCCTCATCTGCAGCAAAAGCGGGCACATCGGCCGCAGCGGCTGCAGAACGGACAAACTCCGGAGCGATTTCATCTTCGGGTTCTTCCTCGGCCGGGGCTTCTTCCGCCACAGGGGCAGCTACCCAGCCCATGGGAGCCATGGTGGGGTTCGGGGCGTCCACCGGCACTTCATCGGGAACGGGAGCGGGCACGGGTTCGGCCACGGCAACAGGCTCTTCTGCGGCGGGTTCTTCCACCACAGGGGCGGCTACCCAGCCCATGGGGGCCATAGTGGGGTTCGGGGCGTCCACCGGCACTTCATTGGGAACGGGAGCGGGCACAGGTTCGGCCACAGCAACCGGCTCTTCCACGGCGGGTTCTTCCACCACAGGAGCAGCCACCCAGCCCATGGGGGCCATGGTGGGGTTGGGAGCATCCACCGGAACCTCGTTGGCGGCGGGGGCGGGCACAGGCTCCGTCACAGCCACAGGGGGCTCCACCTGGGTCTGCAGGGGGTTGCCGCAGTACACGCAGAACTTCGCGTTATCCGGCACTTCTTTTCCACACTTAGTACAAAACATAGGATTTTCTCCTTTGCCATTGATTTTTTACACAGGGAATGTATATGTTCAGTATAGGTTTAAATATCTGTTTTGTCAATAAAAAACAAGCTTATTTCCAAACAAACTTGCCTGCGGCACACAAAAAAAGCAGCCCCGCCCACAAGGGCAGAGCCGCTGAATTTTGCATTAGAGTTCCGCGTCGGGACCATCGCAGGCAATGGAATACCGACCGAAATTGTAAAGCCAGCAATCGCGCATGGGGTTTACAAAATGGGTGCATTCGTTTTTGCCGTCAATAATGCCCTGCACCATTTCGATCAGGGTCATCATATCGCCGTGGGTGCCCACCGGCTGGCCGTGGCAGCGCATGATCGTATCGAATTCCTTGCGGCGTTCCAGCAGCTTTTTCATGCTGGCTACATAGGTGGAAAGCGCCGTGCATTCGTAGGATTTCTGCAGCAGCATACCATCGTTCACCGTATCGCCGGTAAACATACGGCGGTATTTTTTATCGAAGAAGCACACCGAACCGCGGGTGTGGCCGGGGGTGAAGATCACTTCGATGGGACGGTTGCCCAGTTCAAACACCTGGCCTTCGGTCAGCGCCAGTTTTTCGTACGGGGCGCAGGGCTGCAGAGAAGCCAAAGCCTCTTCGGTGTGTTCCGGGGCATGCACCGCAAAACGGCTGCGCACATAGTGCGTCCGTTCTTCCCAGGTGCACATATAATCGGCGGCATTGAAATCGTCTTCGTGCATCCACACCTGCGCAAACTGGAAATTGCCGCCGGCGTGGTCTTCGTGGCCGTGGGTGTTCACCACCACATAGGGCTTATCGGTCAGGGCTTCCACCTGGGCTTTCAGGTCTCCCATACCGGCACCGGTATCGATCAGCATGGCGCTTTCGTCGCCTTCGATCAGAAACATCTGCACCGTCATGGAGCGGATCATCCACGTGCCTTTGCCCAGCTGTGTTACTTCGTATTTCATGGTCTTGTCCTCTTAGATTTTGAGAGCAGATTCGCCGTTGGGGCCTTCGTACCACACAGAGAACTCACCGTTGCGCACGACCCAACCCTTGCGGATGCCCACTTCTTCGTAGTGGCCCAGGTCGCTGCCATCGATGATACCCTGCACCAGGCCGATGAGAGTCTTCATATCTTCCACGGTGCCGTCGGGCTTGGAATGGCCGCGGAGGATGCGGTCGTATTCATTGCTGCGGGCCATGATCTTGCGCAGAGATTCAATGTAGACTTCTCTGGGGGCACCCATGCCGGCATACAGCAGCACCTGGAAGTTCACCATATCGCCGGTGAACATCTGGTTGTAGTCTTTATCCAGCAGAGCGATGGAACCCATGCTGTGGCCGGGGATCTTGATGACCTCCAGCTTGCGGTTGCCCAGATCGAAGACCATGCCTTCCTTCAGTTCGCGGTAGTTGATCTCGCCCTGGGGCAGCACGGCAGCCATGGCTTCTTCTTTCTTTTCGGGCCAGAAAGTACCCACGCGGCTGGCGGCATAAGTTACGCGCACCTCAAAGGTGTTCATTTTCTTGTCCAGTTCAAAATCTTCGGGGTCCAGCCACACTTCGTCGAACTGCATATTGCCGCCGGTGTGGTCCACATGGCCGTGGGTGTTCACAACGATGAGGGGCTTGTCGGTCAGCTTTTCCACCTGTGCCTTCAGGTCGCCGATGCCGGCGCCGGTATCGATGAGCATTGCCTTTTCGTCGCCTTCGATGAGGAACATCTGCACGGCAGTGTATTCATCGATGACCCAGGTTTTGCGGCCAAGATCTTTTACATTGTATTCCATAGATAGCAACTCCTTTAAAAAATATAGATCGTTTGGCTTTATTCTACCATAATTGGCACCGGCGCGCAATAAAAAACGACCGGCCTTTCTTTCGAAAAGCCGGTCTTTGTGCTATTTTGAATCACTCCATACGGCGCACGGGCTCATCCAGTTTATCGATGACCTTGCGCTTGAGGCTGAGGAAGAACACCACAGAAAGCACGATGGCGATGATCTCTGCCAGAGGGAAGGCATACCAGGTGGCATTGAGGCCGCCCACCTTGGAAAGAATGAAGGCGCAGGGGATCAGCATCAGCAGCTGGCGGGCCATGGAGATGCTCATGCTGTACACGCCGCGGCCGGTGGCCTGGAACAAAGAGGAGAAGGAGATGCCGATGGCAGCGGGGATGAAGCACAGGCTGATGGCACGGAACGCAGACACACCGATGGACATCATGTTTTCGGATGCATCGAAGATCATCAGAATCTTATCCGGGAACAGCTGCATGATCAGCATACCCAGACCCATGATGGTGGTGGCGATGATGAGAGCGTATTTCAGAGCATCCAGCACGCGCTTTTTATTGCGGGCGCCAAAGTTGTAGCCCATAATGGGGGCCACACCGGCGTTCATGCCGAACACAGGCATAAAGACGAAGGACTGCACTTTAAAGTACACGCCGAACACAGCCACGGCGGTCTCGGAAAAGCCGCCCAAAATGGTGTTCATGCTCATGGTCATCACAGAACCGATGCCCTGCATGATCATGGAAGGAATGCCCACAGAATAGATGTTGCGGATGGTCTGCCAGTGGAAACGGAAGCCCTTCAGGGTGACCTTCAGCGCTTTGTTGCGGAAGAACATGGCAAACAGACCAATGGCGCAGCCCACACCCTGGCCGATGACCGTGGCAATGGCGGCACCCGTTACACCCATGGCGGGCAGGCCCAGGTAACCGAAGATGAAGATGGGATCCAGAATGATGTTGGTCACGGCACCTGTCATCTGCATGATCATGGGCCACAGCATATTGCCGGTGGACTGCAGGATCTTTTCGCAGGAGACCTGAATAAACACCAGGAAAGAGCAAACGGAAACGATGCGCAGGTAATCGGCGCACTGCGCGGCGGTGGCTTCGGTGGTGGCAAAAGCATTGGCAAAAGCACCGCTGAAGAACAGACCGAACAGGATAAACGGCACAGACAGCAGCGTGCCCATCACCAGGCCGTGGGTGGCGGCACTGTTGGCGGCGTGCAGGTCACGTTCGCCCAGTTTGCGGGCCACCAGAGAGTTTACACCCCCGCCGGAGCCCACCGAGAAGGCGATGAGCAGGTTCTGCACCGGGAAGGCCAGCGAAACGGCAGTCAGGGCGTTCTCGCTCACCTGTGCCACGAAAATGCTGTCCACCACGTTGTAAAGAGCCTGCACCAGCATGGAGGCCATGGCCGGCAGGGACATGGAGATGATCAGCGGCAGAATGGCTGCCGTACCCATTTTGTTTTCTTTTGCGTGTTCCATAATTCACTCCGAATTTCTATAAAATCAAACCTGTATATCATACCATACTCCTGCTCGTTCTGCAATATTGCTTAAAATTTAATACAAAAGTTTGTCAATCGCGCACAAAAAACAAGCGCCACCCACGCAGGCAGCGCTCTTTTTTGTATAGGGTCGTTTAAGGGGTAAATCGTTTACCGAATAAATTTTCTCAGGCTTTTTTTGCCCAGGGCAGGGTGAATTTCGCTTCTTCTTTATACTTACGGCGAATGGCGAACCAGTAGTAGACGAACACGAACAGGGCGGCGAAGAACCAGCCCAGCGGGTAGCCGTAGTAAATATTGTACACGCTCCAGTTCATACTCATGGTGATGGCCAGGAAAATCTGGCGGCAGAC
>JAFYOA010000315.1 GCA_017547865.1 Clostridia bacterium | reverse complement strand
GTTGCCTGCGGAAACAACTGCCGCACCCGGGCAACGATTCGTTCCCGGGAAACTTCCGGTGCTTCGCTGTAAGCGGCAGAAACCGTTTCGTAATCCCACAGTTTTTCTGGGGTGGTGTACACAGAGACCGACCAGCCATAGGGCTTGCCCTGTTTGTTCACTTTTTGACGAAAATCTTTCACCGTCAGGTACGTCTGCATCTGCAGTTCCGTTACAACGCCTTCAAAATTCTTTTCGCCACCTTTGCCAAAGCCCGCCAGTTCCTTCAGTTCAAAAGAAAAAAGCTCCTCCCGCTCCAAAAACGGGTCCATCACCTTTTTCGCCCGGCGGCTGGCCAGTTCGTCTTCCCAGCGGCTGTCAAAATCATACCCGCTGCGGCGGTAGTTTGCAAAATACGGGAACCACTCTTTGGAAATAAACCCGGCCTTTTTGTTAAAGAACTTGCCATAGGCCACTTCCCCGGTGGCGGCAATCAGCTCTCGCCAATCCCAGGGATCTTCCTCCCGGTTGCCGCTCCACCAAAACTTGGGCGATGTATGCTCTTCTGCAGAAAAACCGGGCACTTCGTTGGCAAAGAGAGGCAAAAAGCCCACCTCGTTGATCCAGTTCACCAGTTCCCGCCAGGTCCGTATCCGCAGCGGATCGTCCCAATCCAGTCCGCGCATTACCCATTCACCGTTTTCCACAGCCATGGTATCGCCTCCGCTTACTCTTTGAACACTGCGATCTCATCCACGCTCTTGCGGGCGGGCATATCGGGAGAAATATCCGGGTAGCCCACCGCCAGCATCGCCACAATGATCTGATCTTCCGGAATGCCGAAGAACGCACGCACACCGGCTTCATCGTACAGGCCCATAATCAGCGTGCCCAGGCCAAGTTCCGTTGCTTTCAGGCAGATATTCTGCACCTGCAGGCCGTTATCAAAGCACTGGAATCCGCTTTCCAGGTGGGTGGCAAAGCTGCCGTCGCGGTTAAAACCGCTGCGGCCGTTCACCACGGTGGTGGCGATCAGCACAGGGGCATCTTTCGTATTGTTTTGGTTAAATTCCGGCAGACAGGCCCACAAAGCCTCTTTGCTTTCTCCCATGGCCACATAGTAGCGCGAGACCTGGGAATTCTTCCAGGAAGGTGCCAGCGTGGCTGCCTCCAGCAGGATGCGCACCGTTTCCTTGCTGACAGGGGTGTTTTTATAGCGGCGAATACTCCGCCGGTTTTCCATACAATGCTGCAGTTCCATAACCAAATCCTCCTCGGTTTTCTCATTTTATTATAGTCAAGTACCACAATGCCTGTCAATAGCAATGAAAAGAGAAGTTCCCGCACACTCTCGCATGCGGGAAACAGTTTACTCTTCTTTACTGAACATATCTTTGCCTACGCCGCACAGAGGGCAGACAAAGTCTTCCGGCAGGTCCTCGAACTTGGTGCCGGGGGCAATGCCGTTGTCCGGGTCACCGGCGGCTTCATCGTAGGTCCAGCCGCACACATCACAGACATACTTGGCGCCGCCGCCCACAGCAACCGTTTCTTCTTCGGTTGCCATGCCGCTGCACAGTTCCTTTGCCAGCGCTTCCACCTGGGCGGTGCTTGCTTCGTTCAAGGCAGACATGATCTTCACGTTGTTTTCGGTATAAGTAAGATTCTTGCTCTTTTCCAGCATGCCCTTCATCACCTTTACGGCCATGGGGGCCCAGCTGCCGTTCTCAATCATACCCACCGTACGGTTGCTGAAGTTCCGCTCGGCGAGATGGTCGATGAACTCACGCATAAAGGGGAAAATATCGCCGTTGTAAGTGGTGGTGGCCAGCACCAGCTTGCTGTAACGGAAAGCATCGGCCACAGCCGCTGCCATATCGCAGCGGGCCAGGTCATACACCACCGGCGTGCAGCCATTCTTTTGCAGTTCCTCAACCAGCAGTTCCACGGCCTTTTTGGTATTGCCGTAAATCGATGTATAGGCGATCATCACGCCCTCTTCCTCCGGCTGATAGGAGGACCAGGTATTGTACAGACCCAGGTACTTGCCCAGGTTTTCTTTCAAAATAGGACCATGCAGGGGGCAGATGGTCTGAATATCCAGGCCGGCGGCTTTCTTCAGCAGGGTCTGCACCTGGGGGCCGTATTTGCCCACAATGCCAATATAATAGCGGCGGGCTTCGTCATCCCACTCTTCTTCCACATCCAGTGCGCCGAATTTGCCAAAGCCATCGGCAGAGAACAGCACCTTATCGGCGGCATCGTAGGTCACGATCACTTCCGGCCAGTGCACCATGGGAGCGGTCACAAAGGTAAGCACATGCTTGCCCAGGATAAGCTTGTCCCCTTCACCAACCACAATGCGGCGGTCGGCAAAATCTGTACCGAAGAAGCCCTTCATCATCTGGAAGGCCTTGGCCGAAGCCACAACCTGCGCCGCAGGATACGCCTGCAGGAAGTTTGCAATATTGGCGGAATGGTCCGGCTCCATGTGCTGCACAATGAGATAGTCCGGGATTCTGCCTTCCAGTACGGCGGCAATGTTCTGCAGCCACTCCTGGGTAAATTTGGCGTCCACGCTGTCCATCACGGCGATCTTTTCATCCATGATCACATAGGAATTGTAGCACATACCATTGGGCACCACGTACTGGCCTTCAAACAGATCCACCACATGGTCGTTGACACCTACATATCGAATATCGTTTGTAATAAACATAAGAATACACTCCAAAACAAAAGGTGAATAAATTATAGCACAATCTTCATCGGAATTCAATCAAAAGCACTTGCCATCCTTGCAGTCTTCCGCAGATCCGCAGCGCCAGCAAAGTTCATTGGCACAGCGGCCTTTTTCCTGCAGATCCAGCAGGTTCTGCACCGTCGTTTCCGCAATGTTCGAAAGAGCTTCCTCCGTAAGAAATGCCTGGTGCGACGTTACGATTACGTTGGGCATGGAAATCAGCCGGGCAAGCGTATCGTCTTCCAGAATATGACCGGAATTATCTTCAAAGAACAGGTCAGACTCTTCCTCGTATACATCCAGGCAGGCGGCACCCACCTGGCGGGATTTGATCCCGGCCAGCAGGGCTTCGGCATCCACCAGCGCCCCGCGGGAGGTATTCAGAATCACCACACCGCGCCTGCACTTTGCCAGTGCTCCGGCATCGATGATATGATCCGTTTCTTCCGTCAGCGGGCAATGCAGAGAAATGATATCGCTGCCCGCCAGCAGCTCATCCAGAGAAACATAGCGCACCGTGTCACCGTTATCCAGCCCCGGGGCAGGGAATTTATCGTAGGCCAGCACCCGCATACCAAAGCCGCGGCAGATATCGATGAACACCCGGCCAATGCGCCCCGTGCCGATAACACCCACTGTTTTGCCGTGCAGATCAAACCCGGTGAGACCGGACAGACTGAAGTTGAAATCTTTGGTACGGATATACGCCTTGTGAATACGGCGGATGGACGTAAGCAGCAGGGCCATGGCGTGTTCTGCCACTGCATAGGGAGAATATGCCGGCACGCGCACAACATGCACCCGGCCGTAGGCGTGCTTCATATCCACATTGTTAAAACCGGCGCAGCGAAGGGCCACCACCCGCACGTTCATTTCGCACAGGCGGTCGATCACTGCCGCATTGACGGTATCGTTTACAAACACGCACACGCCGTCAAAACCGTGGGCCAGGTCCACGGTATCTTCGTTCAGCTTTGTCTCAAAATATTTAAACTTGATCCCCCGGCCGGCGCCGTAGGCATCAAACGATGGCTTATCGTAGGGTTTTGCATCAAAAAATGCGATTTTCATTTT
>JAFYOA010000314.1 GCA_017547865.1 Clostridia bacterium | reverse complement strand
CGGCCAGCAGCTGCTGGATGTGGTGGATTACATTAGCAACAGCTTCCTTATGCCCCTCATTTCTCTGCTCACCTGCCTGCTCATCGGCTGGGTGGTCAAGCCCCGGTGGATCGTGGAGGAAATGGAAGGCAGCGGCCACATTTTCAAGCGCAAAAAGCTGTATGCCTTCATGATCCGCTACGCCGCACCCATTCTGATGACCGTGCTGTTCCTGCAGTCCACCGGTATTCTTCGTCTCAATTAAATCTTCAAAACAGGGTGCTTCGGTACCCTGTTTTTTATTTGGCAGAAAAAGAAAATTTCGCAAAAGCCCTTGCAAAATTCACGGCAGGCAGTATACTGAAAAGCAACGAATCGTTTTTTACAGGAGGCCCTTATGGATCTGAAAAACCAAGAACTGATCATCCGCCCCTTTGCCCCGGAAGACCGTCCGCTGGTGGAGGATTTTTTCACCCGGTTGGGTTCGGAAGGCAAATTCTTTTTTAACCGCGGCCGCGGCAACGAAATGCGTGCGCTCTCTTATTTTGATGGCACCAGCCAAAAAATGCTGCACTTTTTGGCCGAATACCAGGGCCGCATGGTCGGCTATGTCTTCCTGTACAACACCCATTACCAAACCCCGTGGCTGGGCATTGCAGTAAGCGAAGATGCCAAAGGCCAGCACGTGGGCACCCGCCTGATGGCCTACGCCGAAACCTATGCCAAAGAGCACGGCAAAGGCGGCCTGCTGCTGACCACCCACGTAGCCAATATACGTGGCCAGGCTCTGTACGAAAAAAGCGGCTACACCCGCCTGGGCACCCATCTTTCCGGCGAATTTATGTACATCCGCTATTTTACAGACGAAACTGCCGAATAAACAGCAAAAACCTCCGTACGTTTGCACGCACGGAGGTTCTTTTTATTTTTCCAGGTATTTTTCTGCCGCCAGCAGATTTTCGCAGATCGCCAGTGTTTTTTCCGCAAACTCCGGCTCGGGGTACTTCATATCGGGAATGCACACCACGGGAATGCCCGCCCGGTGCGCCGCCAAAATGCCGTTCTGAGAATCTTCCAGCACCAGCGCATCCGCAGGGTCCACGCCCAGGTCGCGGCAGGGCCCCAAAAAGATATCCGGCGCCGGTTTGGTCTCTTTTACTTTATCGCCAAAATACAGAATATCGAAGTCATTTTCCATGCCAACGCTCTTCAGGTTGCGCATCACAGATTCTTCCGGAGAAGAAGAAGCCACCGCACAGAGGATGCCCTTTTCTTTGATGGAGCGCAGCAGCTCCCGCAGGCCGGGCTTTACCGGCACACCCTTGGTATAAATGTGCTCCAACTGCACGGCATCGGTGCGCTTTTCCACTTCTTCCAGGGGGTAATCCGGGCCCATTTCCTCCCGCAGAATGGCCATATTCCGCTCGTAAGAACCGCCCAGCAGCCGGCAAAAGACTTCCTTGGTCATGGTATAGCCAAATTCTTTGGCGGCAATGCCATAGCTGTCAAAGTGCAGCTTCTCTGTATCAAACATCAAACCGTCCATATCAAAAATAACAAGCTTGCGGTATGCCATTTATTTTTCCCTCCGGTAAATTTACTACCCCTATTATATAAGAATCCCTGCCGAAAAGCAACTTCCGGCAGGGAATTTTTCCATATACCAATTATTCTGCAGTAAAAGTAAAGGTGCACTTGGCTTCGGGATCCTTCGCCTTAAAGTCAATGACATACACTGGCTTCGAGGCAGTGGACTCCTTACGGCCCTTCAGGGGGTATTCTTCCGCAAAGGAAGCCGTGAACACAGCGGCATCGTAGGTGAGCACGGTGGTGCTGCGGGGACCGGTGAGAACCACCTTGCCCTCTTCCAGCGCAGGCACGCTGTAGCTTACAAAGCGCTCGGTCAATTCGGCAGGGGCGGTCAGATCAAAGCTGTCAGTGATGGTGACCTTGCCGGTTTCTTTTTCAAAAGACACGCGGCGGCGCAGAGAATTCAGATTTTCCAGGCCATAGGCAGGGGCAATGTCCATATCGATGAACCATTCGCCGAACTGCACATCTTTGGCACAGAATTCAGCACCGGGCTGCTGGTACTGGCCATTGATGATCGGCACGGAATGGCCGCGGGAGCTGGTCACAAACTGCTCGTAGCGCTTGGGGCCAAAGTAATCACGGTTATAAAGGCCGGAACCGCAGTCCATCAGCACTTCGTCGCCGTTCTTGAACATTTCGATGTGGCCCACGTCGTTGTGGTTGTGAGATTCAGCGTTGTGGCCGCCCTTGGCCACAAAGCTGACACCCACCTTGCTGTTGCAGATCAGCCACTGGGCATCTTTCTGGATGTAGCACTTATCCGTCTTGTTGTTGGCGGGGTAAGCATCGTTGCTCCACACCAGGTCGCGAAGCATACCGGCCCAACGGTAGCAGCCATCGCCGGTATAGGCGGTAAAGTAATCGCGGGGCAGGAATTCCACGTCGTCGTAGCGGCTCTTCAGGTAAGAAGTAAGGCCCCACCAACGGGTGGTATCGCCCTTGCCGCAGTCGGCAAACTTCACGATGTTGTAATCTTCAAAATAGGCTTTCTGCTGGAACAGTGCGATCTGCCGTACACGGGGATCGGTGAACCAGTCCATCTTGCCCTTGGTCAGGCGAGCCAGCATTTCCGCATAAGCCACAAAGAAGGAGAAGCCGTAGGTCCAGTAGGAAATACCTTCCGTACTGGTGCCATCCTCCGGGAAAGAACTGACATAGCTTTCCATGGCGCCATTCAGTTTTTCCACGATGCGGGCCAGCTGCTCGGTATCTTTTGCACCGTACAGTGCGGCCACACCCACAGAACCGGCGCACACGGCAGCCCAGTTGTGCTTGGCGGTCTCCCAGCCGAAGGTGGTTTCCAGGTAGCGGGCCAGCACACGCTCCTGCACCAGGTAACGGGCACGCTTCACCACAATGGGCGCCAGCTTGTCACCCACCAGGGCGATGATCTCGCTGATGGTGCAGGCGGTCTCGGCGGCGAACAGGTCGATGACATGGCCTTCATCCTGCACTTTGGTCAGGCCCGTGCCGCCCAAGTGGGCCGGCAGGCACCAGGTGTATTCATCGCACACGGTCCACAGGGCATCTTCCAGGGCGTGCACGTCTTCCTCGTTTTCATACAGCCAAACCATCAGGCCCAGGGTGGCCATGCGGCCGCGGTTGCGGAAGTAATACCCCTGGAACACGCTGCGGTCACCGGTGGTTTCATACAGTTTAAACGCATTGTAAGGAATGGCAACAGCGGGCTCTTCCTTATACTTTCTTGCTTCTTCCCGAATCTGCGCCAGGTAATCCTTATAGACTTCCTTGGTCAGCAGCTGCTGACGCTTCTCTTCCAGAGAAACATCCAGTGCAGCGGGCAAACGATTTTCCGGCAGATCGGAAAGCATTGCATAAATTTCTTCGTAAGTCATGGTTTTTCCTCCCAAATAAAGCCCACAGGGGGCCTTCTGGCTTCATTCTAATATGCTCCCGGAATAAAGTCAAGCACTTATTAAACGATTGTAAAGGTAAAGGTACATTTGGTTTCCGGCTTTTTTGCTTTAAAATCAAGCACATACACAGGCTTGCCGGCCACATCGCTGTTGTTGCCCGCACGTGCGGGGTTTTCCACCGTTACAGAGGGCTCCAGCGCCGGGTCAAAGCAAAGAATGGTCACACTCTTCGGGCCGGTGAGAATCGCTTTTCCCTCTTCAAAGGCCGGTTCGCTGTAGCTGATGAACCGCTCGACGATCTCCCAGGCAGGGGCGGAAAAATCGTAGGTATCGGTCAGTTCCACCTTGCCGGTCTCCTCCTCAAAAGCAATGCGCCGGCGCAGAGAACGCAGATTTTCCAGCCCATAGGCCGGGGCAATGTCCATTTCCATAAACCACTCGCCAAAAGAAACATCTGCGGCGCGGTATTCGGCACCGGCTTTTTGGTAACAGCCATCCACAACGGGCACGGAATGACCCTGGGAGCCGGTGATAAACAGGTTGTAGCGTTTGGGGCCGAAATAATCCCGGGTGTAGTTGCCGGAACCGCAATCCACCAGCACTTCATCACCGTTTTTGAACAGCTGCAGGTGGCCCACATCGTTGTGGTTATGGGTTTCGTCATTGCTGCCGCCCTTGGCTGCCATGCCAATGCCTGTCTTGCTGTTGCAGATCAGCCACTGGGCATCCGGCTGAATGTAGCACTTTCCGCTCTTGTTATTGGCGGGATAAGTATCATCGCTCCACACCAGATCCCGCAGGAAGGGAGCCCAGCGGTAGTAGGGATCGCCGGGGTAATCGGTGTAGTAATCCCGGGGCAGGAATTCGATCTCATCAAAGCGGCTCTTCAGGTAGGAAGTAAGTCCCCACCAGTGTGCGGTGTCGCTCTTGCCGCAATCCGCAAATTTAATAATGTTATAATTTTCAAAATAAGCCTTTTGCTGGAACAGCGCCACCTGCCGCACCCGCTCGTCTTTAAACCAGTCAATGGCGCCTTTGGTCATGCGCAGCAGCATTTCCGCATAAGAGGCAAAGAAAGAGAAGCCGTAGGTCCAGTAAGAGATGCCCTCCATGCTGGTGCCGTCTGCGGGGAAGGAGCTGACGTAGCTTTCCATGGCTCCCTGCAGCCGGTGGGTAATGCGGGCCAGCTGTTCGGTGTCTTTCGCCTCGTAAAAAGCGGCCATGCCAACAGAACCGGCACACACGGCGGCCCAGTTGCTTTTGGCATGCTCCCAATTGCATTCCACCTGCAAAAAGCGCTCCAACACTCGTTCCTGTACCAGGTAACGGGCACGTTTCACCACAATGGGTGCCAGCTTTTCCCCCACCAGGGCCAAAATCTCACCAATCGCACAGGCGGTTTCTGCCGCAAAAAGATCAATGATGTGGTTCCCGTTCTGCACTTTGGTAAGACCCGTACCGGCCAAATGGGGCGGCAGGCACCAAGTGTATTCATCGCACACTGCCCACAGGGCATCTTCCAGGGCGTGAATATCTTCTTCCCGGCCGTACAGCCAGGTCATCAGGGCAAACGTTGCCATGCGGCCACGGTTGCTGAAGTAATACTTGTTGTACTCAATGCGGTCGCCGGTAGTCTCGAACAGCTTAAACGCGCTGAAAGGAGACGCCGTAGCGGGTTCTGCCCGGTATTGTTCGGCTCGGTCGCTCATCTGCGCCAAATATTTTTTGTATACATCTTTCGCCAGCAGCTGCTGCCGCTTCTCTTCCAGAGAAACATCCAGCGCGGCCGGCAAACGGTTCTCCGGCAGGTTGGAAAGCAGTGCGTACATTTCTTCGTAAGTCATGGTGTTGCCTCCTGTCTGCCCGCAACGGGGCTTCGGCTTCATTCTAACAATCACGAAAAGGAAAGTCAACCAAAAAGTTGTGTTCACTTTCAGAAAAATCACAAAAAGAATGGCCGACGGAAACCGCCGGCCAAACCGCAATCATTCACTTTTTGCACGGCTACTTGCCGCAAACAACTTCAAAGCACCCGCGGCGTGGCTGTGGCACCGACAACTTACCAGAGGTAAATGTCTTTATCCAGCAGGCGAACAATGGCTTCGGCCAGGAAGTAGTCGCCCCAGATGTAAGAAACATGCACTCTGTCGTGGAAATAGGAACCGGTGCCGCCGTAGAGGATACCGTCGTGTTCGGGATCCCAATCGCAGAACTTATCGGCGCAGGCACGCAGCAGGTTCATGGCGCCGTTTTCGTACAGGCTCTTTTCAAATTCCGGCACATGGTGGGCAATTTCCAGCATACCGCAGGCGGCGCACAGGCCGGCGGTGGTGTCGTACATCACGGGTTCGGCAGGGGAGCGGAAATCGCACAGCGGCACGTTGCCGGTCTGGGCGGCACAGGCCATAAAGTAATGGCTGATCTTCTTGGCAGCATCCAGGTACTTCTTATCACCGGTGTGCTTGTAGGCAGCGGCAAAACCGTAAATAGCCCAGGACTGGCCGCGAGACCAGGAAGAACCGGGGCCGTAGCCCTGGCAGCGGGGGTAGAATTCCACTTCGTGGGCATTGGGGTTCATGGCAACAATATGGAAGCAGGAACCGTCTTCGCGCACATTGAATTCCAGGGCGGTATCGGCATGGTGCACGGCAACCTGCTTGTAGCGGGGGTCACCGGTCACTTCACTTGCCCAGAAAAGCAGCGGAATGTTCATCATGCAGTCGATGATCATCCAGCCGGAGTTGTCGTACACCGGATCCCAACCGTTCCAGGCACGGATAAACTGACCATCGGGATTGTAGCGGCCGGCCAGAATATTGGCAGCGTGCAGGCTGCGCTTAAAGGATTCTTCACTGCCGGTTTTGCGGTAGTTGGCCACAGAGGTATGCAGCCACATAAAGCCGGTATCGTGGTGCAGGCCGGCGGCGTCGGCCAGGCAGGGATCCATGCGCTTTTCCACGCCTTCGGCAGCGGTCTTGTAGCGCTCGTCACCGGTGGCATTGTACATCTGCCACAGCATGCCGGGCCAGAAGCCGTTGGTCCACCAGTACAGGTCGCCCAGGTTTTCGTCATAGTATTTGGGGTATTTGCCGTCCTTGGTCACAAAGGGAATGCGGTCGCCAATGCGATCCACTTCGGCAGAAACTTTGGCCTGCAGCTTTTCCCAGGCCTCGTCCAGCCACTTTTTATAATCTTCGCTCATTTTCATCTTTATCATCCTCCGTAAAAGAATGGTCTGGCTTCATTGTAACCATACCGGCCAGGAAAGTCAACAGAAAAAACGAATATTGAAGCAGTGCATGGAAATGTTTGCAGTAAATGCCAAAACGGGCAATCAATGATTGCCCCCTGCACTACCGATTACCGATTCACTTTTCACTATTAAAGAGAAGCACCTGCCCCAAAAAGGAGCAGGTGCAATTTTAATAAAGCAGGATCATTCTCATCGCGCGGACAGATACTTTAAATCAAAGCAAGGTATCTCCGCGACTTGTCAGCGGGCACTGCCCGCCGCGACGTGGAAGTGGGCACTGCCCACTTACCAGATAAACAGGTCTTTGCCCAGCACGCGCAGAATGAATTCGATCATGAAGTAATCGCCGTAGATGATCGGCACTTCAATGCCTTCGGGCTTGGCATGGTAGGCTTCGGTGCCGCCGCCCAGAATGGAATCGTACTCCGGATCCCAGTTGGCGAACTTCTCCATGGTGGCCTTCATCATGTTGAAAGCGCCCTTCTGATAGAGAGCCTTTTCAAACTCCGGCACGTGTTCGGCGATTTCCAGCATACCGCAGGCGGCAATACCGGCGGCGGTGGAATCATACATCACGGGTTCGGCAGGAGCGCGGAAATCAACCAGCGGAATGTTGCCGGACTGGGCCACATTGGCCAGGAAGTAATGGGCAACACGCTTAGCGGCATCCAGGTAACGCTTTTCACCGGTGTGCTTGTAAGAGAGGGCAAAACCGTAAATGGCCCAGGCCTGGCCGCGGCTCCAGGAGCCTTCCGGATCGTAACCCTGGCAGGGAGGATAGAAATCCACTTCGCCGGTGGTAGGATCGTTGGCAACAATGTGATAGCTGGAACCATCGGGACGGATGTTCTTCACCAGGGAAGTGTCGGCGTGGTGCATGGCGATCTGCTTATAGCGCGGGTCACCGGTCATGTCGTATGCCCAGTACAGCAGCGGAATGTTCATCATGCAGTCGATGATCATCCAGCCGATGCGGTCGCCGTTCCAGGCGCGGATGAACCGACCGTCGGAATTATAGCGGCCGGCCAGCAGATTGGCGGCATGCAGGCCGCGCTTCTTGGATTCTTCGTTGCCGGTCAGGCGATAATCGGCCACAGCGGTGTGCAGCCACTGGAAGCCCACGTCGTGGTGCAGGGTGGTGGGGTTGGCCAGGCAGGCATCAAACTTCTTTTCCAGGCCCTCGGCAGCAGCCTTATAGCGCTCGTCGCCGGTGGCGTTGTACATCTGCCACATCATGCCGCCCCAGAAACCGTTGGTCCACCAGTAGAGATCGCTCTCTTCTTCGCGGTCGTTGCCGAAGCTCCAGTCTTTCTTGTATACGCCGTCTTCGGGGAGATAGGGGATCTTGTCACCTTCACGGTCCACTTCGGCGGACATTTTGGTCTGCAGTTTGGCCCAGATATCATCCAGCCACTGCTTATTCTTTTCGCACAGTTCCATTGTAAAATAACCTCCTGCAAAGCAGAATATATGTTGGCTTCATTGTAACAAGCACGGGGAATAAAGTCAATACGAAAAAACAAATGGTGAACAGAATAAACACGCTGCATGGAGATGTTTGCAACCCAAAAATTACAGGCACGCAGCCGCACAACCGGGCTTGCACACAGTAAAACGGGAGACTGCAGATTGCTCCTGCAATAAAAGAAAGCACCTGCCCCCAAAAGGAGCAGGTGCGATTTTCTTAAAGCAAGATCATTCTCATCGCGCGGACAGATACTTTAAATCACAGCAAGGTATCTCCGCGACTTGTCAGCGGGCACTGCCCGCCGCGACGTGGAAGTGGGCACTGTCCCAAGAATCATGGTTTCGGCTGTGCCGAAATGCGAATCCCATAGATTCGCAAATGATTCTTGATAGCCAAGTTACGCTGTGCGTAACTTGCAGATTACCAAATGAAGAGGTCTTTGCCCAGCAGACGAACGATGAACTCGACCATGAAGTAATCGCCGTAGATGATCGGCACATGGATCTGGTCTTCGCCGCGGTGGTAGGCAACGCTGCCGCCATCCAGAATGGAATCGTATTCCGGATCCCAGTTGGCAAACTTCTCCATGGTGGCCTTCATCATGTTAATGGCGCCGTTCTCGTACAGGGACTTTTCAAATTCCGGCACGTGCTTGGCGATTTCCAGCATACCGCAGGCAGCGCAGCCGGCGGCGGTGGAATCGTAGTACACAGGCTCGGCGGGCTGACGGAAGTCGATCAGCGGGATGTTGCCGGTCTGGGCAACGTTGGCCAGGAAGTAGTGAGAGAGCTTCTTAGCAGCATCGAGATAACGCTTTTCGCCGCTGTGCTTGTAAGAAATGGCAAAGCCGTAAATGGCCCAGGCCATACCGCGGGTCCAGGAGCCTTCCGGATCGTAACCCTGGCAGGGAGGATAGAACTCCACCTCGCCGTTTTCGGGGTTCAGGGCAACAATGTGGTAGCAAGAACCGTCGTCACGGACATTCTGCTTCAGGGCGGTATCGGCATGGTGCAGAGCGATCTGCTTGTAGCGCGGGTCACCGGTGGTTTCATAAGCCCAGTGCAGCAGCGGCACGTTCATCATGCAGTCTACAATGATCCAGCCGGTGCGGTCGCCGTTCCAGGCGCGCAGGAACTGGCCATCGGGATTGTAACGGCCGGCCAGCAGGTTGGCGGCGTGAATGGCACGGGTCTTGGACTTTTCGTTGCCGGTAAGACGATAGTTGGCCACGGCGGTGTGCAGCCACTGGAAGCCCACGTCGTGGTGCAGACCGGAAGCATCGGCCAGAGCCACATCCATCTTCTTTTCCACGCCTTCGGCAGCGGTCTTATAGGGCTCGTCGCCGGTGGCGTTGTACATCTGCCACAGCATACCCGGCCAGAAGCCGTTGGTCCACCAGAAGAGATCCTTCTGGGCTTCGGTCTCGCTGCCGGCGCTCATATCCTGCTTATACACGCCGTTTTCGGCAATGTAAGGAATCTTGCTGCCGATGCGGTCTACTTCGGCAGACATTTTGGTCTGCAGTTTGGCCCATACGTCGTCGAGCCACTGCTTATTCTTTTCGCAAAGTTCCATTGGTATTTCCTCCCCAAAAAATGGATTGTTTTCAGCCCCATTATACCCAAAGCGGCGCGGCTTGTCAATTGTGCAGGCGGTTTTTGCACAGGCTTTTTACCGCCGCTTGAAATACCCGGTGCTTCATGTTAAAATGAATACACTACAGAACGAAAAAGGCGGCTGCAATATGAAGAAAAACGATATTTTCCCGGCAGAGATCACCGGAATGACCAGCGAAGGCGCCGGTGTGTGCCGTATAGAAGGCACGGCTGTGTTTGTTCCCGGCACCGCCGTGGGCGATACCCTGCAGGTGCGCATTGTAAAAACCGCCCGCAATTACGCTTTTGGCCGGGTGGAAAAACTGCTGCACCCCGGCCCGGGCCGCAAAGAAACGGATTGCCCCGTGGCTGCCCCCTGCGTCGGCTGCGTGTACCGCCACATAGATTACGCCACGGAGCTGACTTATAAACAGCAAAAAGTGGAAGATGCTCTGCGGCGCATTGGCGGCCTGCAGGATTTGCCGGTGATGCCGGTGCTGGGGGCCGAAAACCCGGACCGCTACCGCAACAAAGCCCTGCTGCCCGTGGGCAGAACCCCCGACGGCAAAGCGGTGGTGGGCTTTTTTGCCCGCAATTCGCACCGCATTGTGCCCTGTGCTTCCTGCCTGCTGCAGCCCCTTGCTTTTGATGACATTGCCGCAGCGTTCTGCGGATTTTTGGATACATATAATGTAAGCGTATACGACGAAGCCACCCACAAGGGCCTGGTGCGCCACCTCTACCTGCGCTATGCGGAGGTAAGCGGCGAGATCATGGTGTGTGCGGTGCTGAACGGCAGCCGCCTGCCCCACGAGGATGTGTTTGTGGAGGCCATGCGCGCCGCCGCCCCCGGCGTGGCCGGTGTGCTCATCAACGTGAACACCGAAAAAACAAACGTGGTGCTGGGCAAAAAGTGCCGCGTTCTGTGGGGAAAAGAAACCATCACCGATACCCTGTGCGGACTGCAGTTCGAAATCTCTCCCCTTTCTTTTTACCAGGTGAACCGCACCCAGGCAGAACGCCTGTACAACAAAGCTGCCGAATACGCCGGGCTGACCGGTGAAGAAAACCTGCTGGACCTGTACTGCGGTGCCGGCACCATCGGACTTTCCATGGCAGGAAAAGCAAAAAAACTGATTGGCGTGGAGATCATTCCCGAAGCCATTGAAAACGCAAAGGAAAACGCCCGGCGCAACGGGGTGGAAAACGCGGAATTTTTTGCTGCCGATGCTGCCCAGGCCGCCGAAATGCTGGCCAAACGGGGAGAAAAGCCGGATGTGATCGTGGTGGATCCGCCCCGCAAGGGCTGTGACGAAGCCCTGCTGCACACCATTGCCGCCATGGGGCCGAAGCGCTTGGTGTATGTCTCCTGCGATCCCGCCACCCTGGCCCGCGACCTTGCCCGGCTGGAACCCCTGGGCTACAAAGCGCTGGAGGCCACCCCGGTGGATCTCTTCCCCCGCACCAGCCATTGCGAGTGCGTGGTGAAGCTGCAGCGTATTGCCGAATGCCCCACCCGGAAAGGTTGAAATAAAAGTGAAAAAACTTTTTGATAAACTGTTTATATGGATTTTCTTAGCCAACTTCCTTGTGTTTTTGGCTGCGCTTATTGCCACCGTTTCAGGCGGTCTGGCGGTTCGGCGTATCGCAGCCCCCATCCTTTTCGTTACATTCCTTATCAACGCAGTGCTGTATTTTATTTCGAATTTGAGCAAACCAGCCAAAGAAACACCGCCTGAATCGCCCGAAACGCCGCCCGTTGTTTGGCCGACAGCCGGTGCTCCTGCGGCGGCACCGCAGCCTCAACCAAAACCGCAGCCGGAATCTGTTAAAACCGGGCAGCCCAAACCCGCGGAGCCTGCAAAGCCGGTAAAAACCGCCGCACCGCAAGCCCCCAGGGCACCCCGCAGCGCTGCCATCGCAGCAAGAGACCGCCGACTTTCTGCCGAAAAAGTAAAAATAGCCCTGAAAAGTGCCTTGCCTTTCCCCAAAGACACAGCCGAAGACAACCGCCCGGTGTTTCGCCGGCGGTTGGGCAGTGCGGTGCAGCCCTTCTTTTCATTCCGGCATGAGCAATGCAGCGACGGCGTATGGGAGATCATGCAGACCGGTGTGCTTGCAGACCCGGACACCATGAAGGCTGAACCCGTGCAGCGCTATTCCCGGCAAAAGAGTTTCGGTTTTGTGCTGGGCGGCGAAGACCTGGACACGCCCTATACATTTGAAAAGCTCTCGAAAGACCTGAAGGCCGAATGCACCGCCGAAAACTGGCAGACCTTCTTAAATGATAATGACCGGGCACGCCTGGAAAAGCTGCGGGCACCCGCAAGCCCCCTGCAGTTGGAACCGTCCCGGCACGCCTATACCGGCAGCCACCGGCTGCAGGCCATCTCCCTTGATAAACAAATGCGCTTTGGTTCGCAGTTCGTATATCTTCGCCGCTGCGGCAGGCATTTCCGCGCCTTCAGCATCAACAGTTCTGCCACCAACAACACCAGCCTCCCTGCTCCTCTTTGCACCGGCGGGTTTCCCACAGAAGAAGCCATTGACCAGATTCTACAGACCTATTCCGGCCAGTGTTTTGACCGGCAGTTGAGCTGGGTGGAGGAAGATTACTTCTTTGCGGAACTGACCCGGGCAAAAAAAGACGACCTTGAGCCGGTCAAGAGCCTGTATGGCCCCCTCCCCACCGTTATTAAACTGCAGGCGCATGGCCGCGAAGTACAGATCTTCAACGGCAGCTGCCGATATCACCAGCGCCTGGTGCACCTGATCGAAGACCTGGCAGAAAAAGGCGCGTCCTTTCAACGCAGCCCAAACCCGCGGAGCCTGCAAAGCCGGTAAAAACCGCCGCCGCGCTTCTCACAGAAATCCAGCTGCTCGTGCCGGTGGGCACGGGGATCATGATCGCCGGTCTTGTGGTGGGGCTGGGTCTCGCCTTTTACGCCATGATAAAATACAACAAAGGTATTTTTTAAAACGGAGGACACGCCATGTTCGAACTGTTTTTGCACAACGGCAATTTATTTTACGCCCCCAACCCCTATGTGGAAAAGAACAGCTTTTTTACCCAGCCGGTAAACACCGCCCCCACCTGTACATATAAGGAAAACAAAGACCGCCTGCCCCTGCCCGTGTGGGAAGGGCACG
Source organism: Clostridia bacterium (assembly GCA_017547865.1). The sequence goes on along the minus strand of JAFYOA010000314.1, from coordinate 82 downwards.
ACGACACCGTTGCCTGCTACGAGCACGTTCTGGAAACGGCGTTCAGCAACTTCAAAGCGCCGGATCCCCCTTCCCGGTTCGT
>JAFYOA010000313.1 GCA_017547865.1 Clostridia bacterium | reverse complement strand
GAGGGGATCAGGGCAACCATGGTGTCGACCATGCCCAAACCTGCACGCAGCACGGGAACGATAGCCATCTTCTTGCCGGCCAGCATACGGCACTTGGCGGTGGTGATGGGGGTTTCCACATCTACCTCCATGGTGGGCAGATTGCGGGTGGCTTCGTAGCACATCAAAGCGGAGATCTCGCCGATGAGCTCGCGGAATTCCTTAACGGGGGTATCCTTGTCGCGGAGGATTGCCAGCTTGTGCTGGATCAGGGGATGGTCCAAAACATGTACAGTTGCCATTGTTATTTCTCTCCTTTTTCTTTTTCCAGTCGTTCCCGCTCTGCCTGTGACAGCCGCAGGTAATTTGGGGTCAGCTCAGCACCATTTGGGGTTTCGCCTCGGAGCAGCATGGCTTTTGCGGCCAATGCCACACCTGCTGCCCGTTGGTGCATTCGGTGTTCGGCAGGCAGAATCAGCCCCGGAACAGTGTCCTTAAGTGTATTATAACACAAAATACTGCCGTCGCCAACCAAAAAAATTGGTTTTTTCAAATTTTTCAATTCTTCTGCCAAATCGGCCAGGGCAATGGCGCGGTCTTCGGCAAGCCGGGTGGCTGTGCCTTCGTGCATTTCGAACAGGGCGTTATAGACCTGAGCGCGGCGGGCATCCATAACGGGACAGACAATGCCTTCCCATATGCCCAGGTTGAGCATCATGGCTTCCAGGGTAGATACGCCGCAGCAGGGAATTTCTGCACCCCAAGCGTATCCTTTGGCGGCGGCAACACCGATGCGAACGCCGGTAAAGCTGCCGGGGCCTGCGGCAGCTGCTACTGCAGTTACTTCAGAAGGTGTTTTGCCGCAGCTTTTCAGCAGATCTTCGGCCATGGCCAGCAGGGTTTGGCTGTGGGTTAGGCCGGTGTTGCAATAACTTTCGCCCAGCAGGCACTTTTCATCCATCAGTGCAACAGAACCCGCTTTGGCGGATGTTTCAAAGGCTAAGATCAGCAAGCTGGCCACCTCCTTCTATAGTGATACGACGGGATTCCTCTCCAATTTTTTCGATGGTGACATATATGGCGTTTTCCATGGCATCCGCCACGTTTTCGCTCCATTCCACGGCGCACACGCCACCCCGCTCCAAATAGTCATCCCAGCCAATGTCAAACAGATCATCACTGCTTTTTAGCCGGTACATGTCAAAGTGGAACAAAGGCATGCGGCCGGAGAGATATTCATTTACAATGGTATAGGTGGGGCTGGTAACGCTCTCGCCTGCCTCCATACCCCGTGCAAGGCCACGTGTGAAGGCTGTTTTGCCTGCCCCAAGGTCACCCTGGTAGGCGATTACAGTGCCTGGTGTTACGGCTTTGCCCAGAGCTTCTCCCACGGCTTCTGTTTCCTGGGGAGAGTTGGTGTAAAAAATCATATCTGTTCCTCGTTTTATGTTTGTGCGTTTTAAGCTTTTCGGCCTGGTCAGCGGTGGCCAGGGCATCGATGATTTCGTCAATAGCGCCATCCATGATGGAATCGATTTTGTACAGGGTCAAACCCACCCGATGGTCGGTCACTCTTCCCTGGGGGATGTTGTAGGTGCGGATACGTTCGTTGCGCATGCCGGTGCCAACCTGGCTGCGGCGCATGCCGGTCACCTCAGAGTCAATGCGTTCGGCTTCCATTTCGTAGAGCTTGGAGGCCAGCATACGCATACACTTTTCTCGGTTTTGCAGCTGGCTGCGTTCCTGCTGGCAGGCTACCACGATGCCTGTGGGTTTGTGGATCAAACGCACAGCAGAGCTGGTTTTGTTAACGTGCTGGCCGCCGGCACCGGAGGCGCGGTATACCTGCATTTCCACATCTTCTTCCCGGATTGTTACATCCACCTGTTCCATTTCCGGCAATACAGCTACGGTGGCAGTGGATGTATGCACCCGGCCGCCGGATTCGGTTTCCGGTACGCGCTGCACACGGTGAACGCCAGATTCGTATTTCAGGCGCGACCAGGCACCCCGGCCGTTTACCACAAAATCCGCTTCCTTCACGCCGCCCAATTCCGTTTCGGAATAGTTCATCAGTTCGATCTGCCAGCCTTTGGCGGCAGCGTACATGCTGTACATGCGGAAAAGGCTGTGGGCGAACAGAGCGCTTTCTTCGCCGCCCACGCCGCCGCGGATCTCCACGATCACGCTCTTTTCGTCGTTGGGGTCTTTCGGCAGGAGCAGGATCTGCAGCTGCTTATATAGTTGTTCTTTATCAGCTTTTGCCTGTTGGAATTGCTCCTGACAAAGCTCCTTCATTTCCGGATCACTCATCAGTTCCTGGGCATCGGCCATATCCTGTTCGGCGCGGTTGTAGGCGGCGAAGGTTTCTACGATGGGCTCAAGATCATTTTTCTCCCGCAGAAGTTTAGCAGCTTTTTGGGGGTCGTTGTAGAAATCCGGCTGCTCAGACCGGGCGCACAGTTCCTCATAGCGGCTGTGCACCGCTTTTAATTTATCCAGCATGGCAGTCTCCTGTAGCGTATTATATATATTGTATCAGCAAAAAGCCCGGTTGTAAAGGGTGGCGCAAAAGTTCCCCATGAGATTGGGATATTTTGCCATCTTCATACTCCTTTAATAATATCGACCTTTTATTCTTCACATTTTGCAGGTACAATAAAAACCAATAAGAGAAATCTTTTCATTTTCTTTTCCTTTCATGCAAAAACCGCAGACGATCTGCGGTTTTTGCATTTTTTGTTGCCCATGGGGCAAACTGGCAAAGAAAGGAGCGGCGAAAATGCTTTTATCCTATTTGCGAACCTGCATCTTGTATTTAATCCTTATTTTGGTGATACGGCTGATGGGCAAACGGCAGATCGGTCAGATGGAGCCGTCGGAGTTTGTTGTAACGATGCTGATTGCCAACTTGGCAGCAATCCCTATGCAGGATAGTGCTGTACCGCTGTATACCGGCGTTTTGCCCATATTAACTGTTTTGGGATTGGAACTTGTTCTGGCCACGCTGTCGTTAAAGAGCATTCTGTTGCGTAAGCTTCTGTGCGGAAAGCCTGTGATTCTAATTGAAAATGGGAACATCCTGCAAAACAACTTGCGAAGAACGCGCATTACGCTGGATGAACTGACGGGTCACCTGCGGGAAAAGGATGTGTTGGATCCGCGGTTGGTGCAGTATGCTATTTTGGAGACAAACGGCAATCTATCCGTATTCCCCTATCCCAAGGAGCGACCAGCCACCGCTAAGGAGGCGGGTGTCCAGGCACGCAAGCAGTATCTGCCTGTTACCGTTGTTTCGGATGGGCGGTTGATTCGTGAAAACTTATCATTGGTGAAGCGGGACGAAGCGTGGGTGGTATCTACTTTGCGGCAAAAAAATGCCACCGTTGCAACTACCTGGCTGTTGACGGTGGATGGGGGCGGCAATATCGTCTTTTATGGAAAGGATGGCTCGTTATGATGCGGTTTTGGTTGGGGGTAGGTATTTTGCTGGGGTTGCTGGTG
>JAFYOA010000312.1 GCA_017547865.1 Clostridia bacterium | reverse complement strand
ACCACACAGTAAGATTTTATAAAAACAAAGTAGGATTTTATCTATAAAACAGCGGTTTGTTGTTCTATAATAGCATAAAATAACACAATCGTAAAGGAGTGTTTTTGTGGAGAGAGCGATCGTACGCGTGGAAAAGCTTACGCTGCCCACCTATGCGGAACCCGCTGTGCAGGAGCTGCCGATGTTCGCGGAAAACCGTGTGCACCAGCGCACCAGCGGCAATCCGTACCCCAATAAAGTTGTGATGGAAGTGGACCGGGAACACCGGGAAGACAAAGAATATACCGTTGTTCGCCTGGAAAACGAATTTATTGAAGTATTGGTGCTGCCGGAGATTGGCGGGCGGATTTATGCCGCCAAGGATAAAACCACCGGCTACGATTTCTTCTATAAGCAGCATGTCATCAAGCCGGCGCTCATCGGCGCGCTGGGTTCCTGGGTTTCCGGCGGCGTGGAATTCAACTGGCCGTTCCACCACCGTGCCTCCGGCTATATGCCCTGCGATTTCGTGGTGGAGGAGCTGGAAGACGGCACCGCGATCTGCCATCTTTCGGAGCATGACCCCACCGACCGCATGAAGGGCATGGTGAGCATTGTGCTGCGCCCCGGCGAAGCCCGCTTTGAGACCCGCATGCGCCTGTACAACCGTACCGCCCTGCGCCATTCCTTCCTGTGGTGGGAAAACGCCGCCGTGCCGGTGAACGAACAGTACCAGATCTTCTTCCCGCAGGATGTTTCCTATGTGAATTTCCATTACCTCAAGTCCCATGCCACTTACCCCGTGGCGGGCAATTGTGTGTACAACGGCATCACCATGAAGGAAGCCCGGGATATCTCCATGCACAAAAACACCACCGCGGCCACCTCTTACTTCTGCAGTGCCTCCGATTTTGATTTCTTCGGCGGCTACGACCATGGAAAACAGTGCGGCGTGGTGCATATTGGCGACCGCCACGTGACCCCCGGCAAAAAGATGTTTACCTGGGGTTATGGCCAGCTGTCCCGTTCCTGGGAAAAAGCCCTGACCGACACCGACGGCCAGTATGCGGAACTGATGGCCGGTTCCTATTCCGATAACCAGCCGAACTTCACCTGGCTGGAACCTTACGAAACCAAAGAATTCTCTCAGCACTGGTACCCCATTGCAAAAATCGGCGTTCCCATCTTTGCAAACCTGAACGGCGCCCTTGCTTTGGAAGGCAATGTGCTGAAGGTGCAGACCACCTGCGCTTATAAAAATGCGAATGTTCGTGTTATGGCAGAGGGCAAAACGGTATTTGAAACCGTTTGCGACCTGGAACCCGCCGTGTGCCATGCCTTTGATGTGGGCACTATGCCGTTCCCCGCACGTATTTGCGTGACCGCCGGCGGCAAGAATGTGCTGGATTATACTCACAAAAAGTTCGATGCCTATGTGATGCCCGACCCCATTACCGATACCCCCGCTGCCTGCACCCTGCACAATGCACAGGATCTTTACCTGGCCGGTGTACACCTGGACCAGTACAGAGACCCCGCCGTGAAGGCAGACGTTTACTTCCGCAAAGCACTGCAGATGGACGAAGAACACGTGCCGTCTCTTATTGCGCTGGCGCGGTACGAATATGCCCGGTTTGATTTTGAAACGGCACTTTCTCTCATCGAGCGTGCCGTAAAGAAGCTCTCTATGTTCAATGCCCGTTTTGAAAGCGGCGAGGCATTCTACGTGCAGGGACAGATTCTGGAAGCCATGGGCGAAGATAAAAAAGCCTACGATGCTTACCGCAAAGCCGCCTGGGCGCAGGATTGCGCCTCCAAAGCCATGACCCGCGCCGCCATGCTGTGCATGAAGAAGGGCGATTTTGACAAGGCACTGCAGGATGCCGAAACGGCCCTGGGTTATCTGGCGAAAAACTCGCTGGCAGCCTGCGTGAAAGCCCTGGCGCTGAAAGAACTGGGCGATGCCGAGGGCATGGCCGCTGTTCTTACGGCTGTGCTGGCGGCAGACCCGCTGGACCGCATGGCAGCTTTCCTGCTGGGGAGAGAAGACTTTTACCCCAGCCTGCACAGCAGCGCCGCGCAGACCTGCATGGACATTGCCTGTGACCTGCTGGATATGGGCTGTACCGCCCTGGCGAAAGAGATTCTGCAGGGCGTGTGCGAACACTGCCCCGCCGAACGCGCTGCCATTTTGTATTATATGCTGGCGCACCTGGGCGATGAAACTGCCCTTGCACAGGCGGAAAAAGCATCCATTGGCCGCACCTTCCCCTTCCGCCAGTACGAACGCAAAGCGCTGGAAAGCGCCGGTACGTCCCGGGCGAAGCTGCTGCTGGGCTGCCTGCTGTATGACAAGCGTCACTATGCCGCCGCTGCCGCCCTGTGGGAAGAAAACGACGACTACATGGCAAAGCGCAACCTGGCCGTGGGGTACTTCAGCCATTTGGGTAAGTTTGAAGAGGCTCTGCGCCTGATGCAGAACGTTCTGGAGGAGCGCCCCGAAGACGAAGAAGTGCTGTACGAAACCGTGACGCTGATGGATAAGCTGCGGCTGGACCCCGCAGAGAAAATCAAGCTCATCACCGCCCACCGCTATACCCGCGATGACCTTTTTGTGGAGCTGGCCAAGGCTTACAACCAAACCATGCAGCCCGAAAAGGCGCTGGAAGTGCTGGCCGGTCATGTGTTTGTTTCCTGCGAAGGCGGCGAGCACGCCATTGCAGACCAGTACATCATTGCGTATCTCATTCTGGGCCTGAACGAACTGAAAAACGGCAACGCCGATGCCGCGCTGAACTTCTTTGTGAAAGGCCAGACCCTGCCGGACAGCCTGGGTGCCGGTATTTGGAACCACTGCAAGCTGATTCCCCTGCGCTACCAGGAAGCCCGCTGCCTGGAACTGCTGGGCAGCAAAGCTGCTGCAGATGAAATCTACACCTATATTGCCGATACGGAAGTGGAATACTTCAGCAATATGCACCTGAAGGAACTGCCGTTCTACCAGGTTCTTTCTCTGCGTCGATTGGGGCAGGCTGTGCGTGCGCAGCAGGTCACCATTAAGTATCGCCGCGAATGGGATAAGATCCCCACGGTCACAGACAGCGGTTTCTTCGGCACTACGCCGTTCTTCATTCCGTTCATCGATGAACCCGCCCGCCTGCGCAAGGCACAGCACCGGTATCTTTCTGCACTGATGCTGGCCGCCATGGGCGAAGACACCGCGGCAGCGGAAAGAATGAAAGAAAGCGCCGCACTGAACAACGACAATATGTTTGCTGTGGTGTACGATACCCTCTGCATTCCCGAATAACAAAACTGCCGGCCCGTGGGTGTTTCCGCGGGCCGGTTTTTGCACTTGCAGCCTGTGAATTTAAAATTGACAAGGCAGACCACGGGTGCTAATATAAAACCAACAATGAACCGGGAGGTTTTGCGGTGAAAAAGACGTTTTGCGCCCACCGTGGCGTTTCTAAATTGATGCCAGAAAACACCCTGCCCGCCTTTGCTGCCGCGCTGGCACTGGGGGCTGGAGAGATTGAATTTGACGTGCGGGAAACCAAAGATCATCGAATGGTGGTTTCGCACGACCCGAACCTGGAGCGCATTTCCAACGGCACGGGACTGGTGAGCGAGCATACGCTGGCCGAACTGAAAGCGATGAACATCGGCGCGGAAAAAGGCTGGGATGTTTCTTTCTGCACGCCCGAAGAAGTGTTCGAAGCCTTTGCCGGGCGCATTGTTTTTAATATTCATATGAAAGAACAGGGCGAAGACGGCTGGATGATGAAAGAAATCGCTGCCCTGGCAAAGAAATACGATGTGGAAGACAGCATTTACATTGCTGCTTCTCCCAAACAGCTGGAATGGGCAAAAAAGGTGGCGCCGCAGATCGGCCGCTGTGCCATTCAGCTGCCCAAAGATGAAATTGGTATTTACGAAATGGCCACGGCATACGGCTGCGGCCGTGTGCAGTTCTGGCTGGGGATGTTCGACGAAGAGCTGATTGGAAAACTGCACGCCGCCGGCATTTCCTGCAATTTGTTCTATGCCGATGATGCAGAAAACTACGAGAAATATTTTGCCATGGGCGTGGATACGCTGCTGACCAACCGGATGGATCTGGCCGCCCGTTATAAGGAGAAACAGTGATATGAAACATCTTATTGTCATGTCTGTGGATGCCATGGTGTGGGAAGACATTGAATATTTAAAGAATAAGCCTTATTTTGGCCGCCTGCTGCAGAATGGCTCACGGGTGGAAAAAGTACGCACCATTTATCCTTCGCTTACGCACCCGGTGCACACCACCATTATGACCGGCTGCTGGCCGGAACGCACCGGCGTGTGCAACAACGTGCATTTTGCCCCCGGTGAAACAGGTGAGTGGTACAACGAACTGGGCGACGTGCAGGTGCCGACGATCTTCCACGCCGCCAAAGCCGCCGGATTGACCACCTGCGCCTGCCGCTGGCCGGTGACCGGCAACGGGGGAGAGGTCATCGATTATCTCGTGCCGGAAGTGATTGCGGATCTTTCTGCCGAACAGCAGGAAGCACAGCTGCGCCTGCAGGGCACGCAGGAAGAACTTTTGCCGGTGGTGCTGCCGATTTTGATGGCACAGGAACCGGGCGCGCCCCGCCACCCGGCCTACGATACCTCTGAGATCGAGTGCGCCGCAGAGATCATTCGCCGCTATAAGCCCCACCTGGTGTTTACTCACCCCGGGCAGGTGGACAGCGCCCGCCACGGGAACGGCCTGTTCAACGATAAAGTGACGGAAGCCCTGGATCTGGCGGAAGAATACCTGGGAATGCTGATGCGCGCCGCCGAGGATGCGGGCATTTACGAGGACACCAACTTTGTGGTGCTTTCCGATCACGGCCAGCTGGAAATCAAGCGCGTGATGTGCCCCAATGTGCTGCTGGCCGATGCCGGGTTTATTCGTGTGAACGAAAACGGCGGGCTGGAAAGCTGGGATGCCTTTGTGCAGTCGGCGGGTCTTTCTGCTCAGGTGCATTTGCGAGACCCGGAAGATGCCGCGCTGAAAGAAAAAGTGTACCGCAATCTTCTTCACCTGCGGGAGGAAGGTATTTACGGCATAGGCGAAGTGTTCACCAAAGAAGAAGCCAAGGCGCTGCATCATCTGGAAGGGGATTTCTCCTTTGTGCTGGAAAGCGACGGCTTTTCCTCTTTTAACGAAGAATGGAACCGCCCCATTGTGCGCGGATACGATACCACCGATTACCGCTACGGAAGGGCCACCCACGGGCATCTGCCTCATTTGGGGCCGCAGCCGCCTTTTTTGTGCATGGGCCCGTCTTTTTGCACCGGTGTGGTGCTGAAAGAAGGCAGGATCATCGACGAAGCCCCCACGCTGGCGCGGGCCATGGGCTTTGAACTGCCCACCGCCGATGGCTCCCCGATGGAAGCCCTGCTGCGCTGAAAGGAGAAAACAATGGCTGAATTTGTACCTGCATATTGGAAAACGACCCTGGACGACGTGGAACGCGAACTGGCACAGGTGAAGAAGGGCAAAGTGCATACGCTGCGTCCTTCTGCCGGCGGAAGAACCATTCAAATGGTGGAGTACGGCGAATCAAATCTGCCGCCCGCTACGGCGAATCTTTCCAGTGCGCTGGGTGCCCACGATATACGCTGCTATGCCGATAAAACCGCCCCGGATTACCGCCCCACGGTGTTTTTTGCCGGGTGCATTCATGGCGGCGAGTTCGAAGGTACCTCCGCTTTGCTGAATTTGATCCACCTGCTGGAGACCGGCAAAGATTACAAGGGAGAAGAACACCCGGAACTGGTGAAGAACGCGGAAAAGCTGCATCTTGTTCTGCTGCCCATGTGCAACCCGGACGGCCGCACCCATATTCCTTTCGATAATTTTGTGGGCCGCACGCAATACGACCTGCGCTACTATAACCAGGGCACCTGGAAAGACGGCAGCCTTTGCGGCTGGCCGGGCTGCAAAAAGGTGGCGCCCATTAAAGAATACGTGGACTATTTGGGCGGCTATTTTAACGACGACGGCGTGAACATGATGCACGATGAGTTCTTCAGCCACCCCAGTGCAGAGGTGCAGAACGTGCTGGATATCTGCCGCGAATACGCGCCGGACATCAGCGTGCTGTTCCATGGCGGCGGCAACAGCAGCAATCATATCACCACAGCGGGGTATGTCTCTTATTCTGCAAGAGAACAGACCTGCGAGGTGATTCGCCGCACGCTGGCTGCCTATGAGCCTTTCGGCATTCCGTTTATTGATAACCGCACCGCCCAGCTGAGCTACGAAAAAGAAAAAAGGGAGAACCCCATTTCCTTTAATCTGATCTCTGCCATGCACCACTGCTGCGGCGCCATGTGCCTTACTTTTGAATCCAACCAGGGGCTGGTGGAAGCACCGCAGCCCGGCTGGGACAACGAGCAGATTTACCTGGCGCATCGGCTGTTCTTTGGGGCTGTGTTTGAAATGTTTGCATAAGAAACCGGCGTGCGTTCCTGTTTTGCGGGGCGCATGCCGTTCTTTTTTGAATTATAGTTGCAAAATGCAAGCATATATGGTATGTTATAAAATGTAAAATTTTGCAAAAAAGGGGTCGATTAACATGGCTAAACCCATGGCACAGGAAGAAAAATTCCGTATGATGACAGAAACGCCCATCCCCGGTCTGGTCGGCCGGCTGGCGATTCCCACCATCATCAGTATGCTGGTTACTTCGTTTTATAATATGGTGGATACCTTCTTTGTGGGGCAGATCGGCACCAGTGCCACCGCTGCGGTGGGCGTGGTGTTCCCCATCATGTCGCTGATCCAGGCTTTTGGCTTCTTCTGCGGCCAGGGTTCCGGCAACTCCATGTCCCGCAAACTGGGCTCCAAAGACCAGAAAGCTGCCGAAGAGCTGGCTTCCACCGGTTTTTATCTGGCCATCGGTCTGGGCATCGTACTGATGGTGCTGGGCCTTGTCTTTTTGGAACCCCTTTCTTATCTGTTGGGTTCCACCGATACGATCCTGCCTTATACCAAAGATTATCTCAGCGTTATTCTGCTGGGTGCGCCCTTCCTTACCTCGCAGCTGGTGCTGAATAACCAGATGCGTTTCCAGGGCAACGCCTTCTTCTCCATGGTCGGTGTCACTGTTGGTGCGGTGCTGAACATCGGTTTGGACCCCCTGCTGATGTTTGTGTTTAATATGGGCATTGCCGGCGCCGCCTGGGCCACGGTGATCAGCCAGGTGGTCAGTTTTGTGGTGCTGTATGTGGGCATCAAGGTTTCCGGCGGTGTGCAGATCCATCTGCGCCGGATCACCCTTTCTGCCGAACGGCTGAAAGAAATCGCCGGCGGCGGTATTCCCTCTCTGTTCCGTCAGGGTCTGGGCAGCATTGCCACCCTCACCCTGAACCTTGTGGCCAATCCCTATGGCGATGCTGCCATTGCCGCCATGTCTGTGGTGGGTCGCGTGGTTATGTTTGCCAACTCCGCTCTTATCGGTTTTGGCCAGGGTTTTCAGCCGGTTTGCGGCTTTAACTATGGCGCCAAAAAGTACAATCGCGTGCTGGAGGCTTTCTGGTTCTGCGTAAAAACAGCCACCGGTGTGCTGCTGGTCATGGCGATCGCAGGCATCGTGTTTGCTCCGCAGCTCATTCAGCTGTTCCGCGATGACCCCGACGTGGTGCGCATCGGCACCCTCGCCCTGCGGCTGCAGCTCATCTTCTTCCCCTTCAATGCCTGGGTGGTGATGAACAACATGATGATGCAGACCATGGGCAAAACGCTGTACGCCTCCATTCTGGCGGCTTCCCGTCAGGGTCTGTTCTTCATTCCTGCCCTGCTCATCCTGCCGCTTATGTTCGACCTGCTGGGCATTCAGATGTCGCAGGCGGTGGCAGATGTGTTTGCCATTGTGGTAACCACCTGGATGTTCTGCAAAGTGAACAAAGAAATGCACACCGAAATGGCAAAGATGCAGAACGAAAACAAGTAAAAAACAAAACGCAGAGCCGGGTTCTTCGGTTCTGCGTTTTTTATTGCATTTTTTGCAAATATTATTCTGTGCGGCTGGATTCAAGCTCTTTTTTGTACTGCCCCGGGGGAATGCCGGTGGCGGACTTGAATACCCGGATGAAGTTGGCGTAATCATTGAATCCGGACTGCATGCAGGCATCGGTAACAGAAGCGCCGCTGCGCAGCAGGTGCTTTGCCAGTGCAATGCGCCGGGTGGTGATATACCGGGAAGGCGTGGAGCCGGTTTCTTCTTTAAAAATATGAGAAATGGTGGATTTGCTTACGGAAAGGCCGGCGGCCAGTGCGTCCAGCGAAAGATCTTCCGTCAGGTGATCTTCAATGTATTCAAGCAGCGGACGCAGACGGGAACTCACCACGTTGCCGGAATGATCCTGCCGGTGGGTGGCCTTGTGTTCGTTGAAGCAGCGGTTCACAAAAACGAGCAGTTCCGTGAGATATGCATTCAGCAGGGCATCGGCACCCAGCAGGCGGTCGTGGTTGGTGCGCACAATATTGTCTGCCAAAGCGAGGAAGGTTTCCGTCTCTCTGGTGTCCAGCTGCAGAATACACCCCTGTTCCGGAATGCGCTCAAAGCAGGCCAGCAGGTTGGTTTTATCGGTACCCAGGTGGCGGGCCAGCATGGGGTGAAAATGCACGGTGACACGCTCGTAGGAATTATCGGTGGAATTGCTGCATTTGTGAATGGTTTTGTTATCAAAAAGAATCAGGCTGCCGGGGGTCAGGCGGTAACAGGTCTGTTCCACAAAGTAATCCAGCTGGCCGTCCACAAGAAGATATATTTCGTAATTTTCGTGCAGATGAAAATTGGTGTTGTACGGCTGTAGAGAACGAACGCGGGAGCCGAATACCGGAGGCATTTCTCGGGGCATAGAGGATTCTCCTTTGCAAGATTTGCAATAAAACAGGCAATTTAAGCGAAGAATTGCCTGTATGTATACTATATAATAAAATTACCAAATTTTCAACTGAAAAGAGGAATGTACTATGGAAAAAGTTAGACTCGGTATTATCGGTATCGGCGCTCAGGGTTCCACCTACGCCGGCCTCATCTTCCGCGGCATGGTTCCCCACATGGAACTGGGCGCTATCTGCGACATCAGCCGTGAAGCTTATGAGAACGGTGTGAACCGCATTGTCGGCTCCGCCAAAATGATGGCTCGCTTCACCAAGAGCTCTCCCGAAGAACTGGAAGCTATGGAAGCCACCCTCAAGGATAAGTATTTCTCCGTTCCTTACTACACCGATTACATCGAAATGATGGAAAGCGGCAACGTGGATGCTATCATCACCTGCGTTCCCCACTATTTCCACCCTGTTATGGGTATGGAAGCCATTAAGCGCGGCATGCCCGTTATCTGCGAAAAGCCCGCCGGTGTTTACACCAAGCAGGTTCGTCAGCTGAACGAGCTGTCCAAGCAGCATCCCGAAGTTCCTTTCGCCATCATGTTCAACCAGCGCAACAACCCCCTGTACAAGAAGCTCAAGGAGATCATGGACAGCGGCGAGCTGGGCGATCTGCGTAGCGTGAACTGGATCATTACCACCTGGTATCGTCCCCAGTCCTACTACAACCAGAGCGAATGGCGTGCTACCTGGGGTCTCGAAGGCGGCGGCGTTCTGGTCAACCAGGCTCCCCATCAGCTCGACCTCATCCAGTGGCTGTGCGGCAAGCCGAAGGCTGTTTACTCCAACATCCGTCTGGGCTGCCATCGTGACGTTGCCGTTGAAACCGACGTTACCGCTATGTTCGAGTATCCCAACGGCGCTACCGGCGTGTTCGTAACCTGCACCCATGATATGGTTGGTACCGACCGTCTGGAGATCGTCTGCGATAAGGGTAAGATCATCGTTGATGGTTCCAAGACTGCTACCGTGAAGCGCTATGCCAAGAGCGAAGACGAAGTGAGCGCCACCATGGATATGATGTCCGTTATGCGTCTCACCTCCGGCAATGCTGCCGGCGGCGGCGAAAGCCTCGTCTCCGAAGAAGTCATCGAGTTCCCCTCTCAGTGGGGCGGCCAGCATGCCGGCGTTCTCGAGAACTTTGCTCTGCATATGATCGACGGCACTCCCCTCATCGCTCCCGGTACCGATGGTATCAACGGTGTGGCTCTGGCCGACGCTATCCTGCTGTCCGGTTGGACCGGCCAGAAGGTTGACTACAACTTCGATGAAGACTGGTACATCGAAGAGCTCAACAAGCGCATTGCCGAAGAAGGCAAGTACGACCTCATCAAGAACTAATCTTTTCTTTCAAAGAAATAAAGGAGGATATTCCAATGGGCAGAGCAAAAATTGCCGTTCAGGCTTCTACCATTAAGAATAAGTTCAAGGAACTGGGCCCCTATGAGGCTCTGAAGAAGATGGCCGAAGTTGGCTACTATTGCATCGAGATGTCTCAGGTGGACATGACCCCCGAAAACATCGCCGAGATCAAGCGTGCCATGGCCGATTTCAACATCGAAGTGTGCTCCATCTCCGGCAGCACCGCCGGCATGCCCGGTACCCCCAACCTGGTTGACAATCTGGACGTGTTCATCGACCAGTGCAACCAGCTGAACTGCAAGTACATCCGCATTGGCATGATGCCTTTTGCTGAGATGGCCACCATGGAAAAGCTGGATGCTTTCTGCGCCCTGTGCGAAGACATCTGCGCCAAGCTGGAGCCCCACGGCATTAAGCTGTACTATCACAACCATCACGTTGAGTATCAGAAGAAGGATGGCAAGACCATCGTTGAGCATGTTCTCGAAAAGGCTCCTCACCTGGGCTGCGAAGTGGACGTGCACTGGGCTCAGCGCGGCGGCTGCGAACCCGTTTCCATCATCAAGCAGAGCGCCGGCAACATCGACCTGCTGCACCTGAAGGACTACCGCATCAAGGAGATCACTCCTGAGCTGTTCCAGACTCCCGGTGCCGAAGGCATGATGGGCTTCTTCAAGACCTATTTCCCCACCTGCGTGGAATTTGCTGAGATTGGCCAGGGCAACCTGAATTGGCCCGCCATCATCGAAGCCGGTCTGGAAGCCGGTTCCAAGTACCTCATCGTGGAACAGGATACCACCTATGGCCGCGACGAGTACGAGAGCCTCGCTATCTCCGCTGAATATCTCAAGAAGATCGGTTACGCCGACTGCTTCTAATCTGTTCTGAATGCATCGTCCGGGCGTGAGACTGTTCATGCCCGGGCGGTTTTTCATTTAAGTGATTTTGAGGAGGAATTGAAAATGGCAAGAATTGCTGTGCAGGCATCCACCATCAAGAATAAGTTTAAAGAACTTGGTCCCTACGAAGCCTTGAAGAAGATGGCCGAGGTGGGTTACCACTGCATCGAGCTTTCTCAGGTGGATATGAGCCCCGAGAGCATCAAAGAGATCAAGCGCGCCATGGCCGATTTTGACATCGAAGTGTGCGCCATTACCGGCGGCCCCACCAGCCGTATGAAAGAACCCAACCTGGTAAACGATTTTGATACCTTTGTATGGCAGTGCAAAGAGCTGAACTGCAAGTACATCCGCATTGGTGCCATGCCCATGCCCGAGATGGAAACCGTGGAAAAGCTGGCCAAGTACTGCGCCCTGTGCGAAGAGACCTGCGCCAAACTGGAAAAAGAAGGCATCAAGCTGTATTACCACAACCACAACACTGAATACCAGAAGAAGAACGGCAAAACCGTTTTTGAAATCATCAAGGACAGCGCCCCCAGCCTGGGCTGCGAACTGGATGTGCACTGGGCCCAGCGCGGCGGCATGAACCCCGTGAAGGCCATCAAGATGTGCGACGGTATTCTGGATCTGCTGCACCTGAAGGACTACCGCATTAAGGAAGTTACCCCTGCCATGTTTGAGGGCAAGGATATGACCGACCCCGCCACCGTAATGGCTGTGAACCGCGAGTACGGTGCCAACCGTATCGAGTTCGCCGAAATCGGCCAGGGCAACCTGGATTGGCCCGAAATCATCGAGGCCGGTCTGGCCGCCGGTGCCAAGTACCTCATTGTGGAACAGGATAGCACCTATGGCCGCGACGAGTACGAAAGCCTGGCTATTTCTGCCGAATATCTCAAGTCCATCGGCTATGCCGATTGCTTCTGATTGTGCCTGTGAAGAGGGCAGGGGAGACCCTGCTCTCTTTTTTGTTTGCGACGGCGTTTATAAAAATAACTTGACTTTTCACCACTTGGTATGCTATAGTATTTTGGCACAGATGTGTAGTACGCTGCGCTGGTATAGCTCAATTGGCAGAGCAGCTGATTTGTAATCAGCAGGTTAGGGGTTCAAGTCCGTTTACCAGCTCCAAAGCCCCAGGAAATATCCTGGGGCTTACTTCTTGCCCGGCCATACACCGGGAACGACCGGGTGGCCGTTTGGCTGCCTGTTTTTTACTTGAGAGGAGGAAAATCATGGCGAAAAATTACGAAATCGATATGAGCCAGGGCGCTTTGATGGGAAAAATCATCCGTTTTTCCATTCCGCTCATGCTTACCAGTATTCTGCAGCTTCTGTTCAATGCGGCAGATACCGTGGTGGTGGGTCGTTTTGCCGGCAGTGAATCGCTGGCAGCTGTGGGCAGTACCGGTGCACTGATCAATCTGATTGTTAATTTGTTTATGGGTTTCTCTGTTGGTGCCAACGTGCTGGTGGCCCGTTATTACGGTTCGCAGGATCATAAAAATCTGGAAGAAGCCGTTCATTCCTCTGTGGTGGTGGGCCTCATCGGCGGTTTGGCGGTGGGTGTCATCGGTTTCGTTGCTGCTCCGCCTCTGCTGCAGCTGATGGGTACGCCGGAGGATGTTCTGCCCAAGGCTGCCCTGTACACCCGTGTGTATTTTGCCGGCATGCCCTTCACCGGCATGTATAACTTTGGTGCAGCCATCCTTCGCTCTGTGGGCGATACCAAGCGCCCGCTGTATTTCCTTTCTTTCGCCGGTGTGGTGAATGTGCTGCTGAACCTGTTCTTTGTGATTGTTCTGCACATGGATGTGGCGGGTGTTGCTTTGGCTACGGTAATTTCCAACGGAATTTGTGCGGCGCTGATTTTCTACACCCTGCTGAAAACCGATGCAGCCTATGGCGTGCGCCTGAACAAACTGCGTGTACATAAAGATAAGCTGGCAGAGCTTGCCCGCGTGGGCATCCCCTCCGGTATTCAGGGCATGGTGTTCTCCGTTTCCAACGTTACCGTGCAGTCTGCGGTCAACTCGTTCGGTTCTGTAATTATGGCCGGCAATGCCGCCGCTGCCAACCTGGAAGGCTTCCTTTTTGTGGGGCTGAATGCTTTCCATCATGCTGCCCTGGCCGCTACCAGTCAGAGTGTGGGCGCCGGTCGTCCGGAGCGTGTAAAGAAGGTGCTGGGTGTTTGTGCCGGCTGCGTTACCGTGATCGGCCTGGTGATTGGCCTTGGCATGGTGCTGTTCCGCGGTTTTCTGATCAACATCTATTCTTCCGATCCTGCTGTGATTGAGGTTGGCATGACCCGTATGGTGGTGATGTGCAGCCTGTACTTTACCTGCGGCCTGATGGATATGATGGTGGGCTGCATTCGCGGTATGGGGTATTCCGTTATGCCCACGGTGGTGTCTCTGCTGGGCGCCTGCGGTGTTCGTGTGCTGTGGGTTGCCACCGTGTTTGCGGCGTTCCCCACCATTGGTGTTCTGTATGCGGTGTTCCCGGTTTCCTGGATTTTGGCTGTGGCAGGGCATCTCGGCTGCTTCTTTGTCGTGTATCCCAAATTCCTGGCTCGTTATGCGAAAAAAACGGCGTAAAAGCCGCTGCTGTGCCGTCGGTTTGCCCGGCGGCACAGTATTTTTAATCAAATTAAAAAAAGTTTTTAAAAAACCCTTGACTTTTCTCTCTGAGTATAGTATAATCTCATACGTTGACCGAATCAGTCAGCAAATTAAATATGGAAGAGTTCCCGAGTGGCCAAAGGGGGCAGACTGTAAATCTGTTGCTTTTCAGCTTCGATGGTCCGAATCCATCCTCTTCCACCAAGAATCCTGAATGCGCGAGCGTTCAGGATTTTTACTTTTTACCTCTTCACTTTTATGATTGGCGCATGCCGCTTGCCGTGCCTGCAGGTGGGAACCGGATCGCAATTGATTTTGTGAAAATCCCCGAAAAAAGAATAAGCCTTGTACCGGCCGCAGAACAACTTGATTTGTCTGCGGCTTTATTCTATAATGGGTTCAAATAACCGTAGAAAAAAACGGGGTGGAACATATGCTGAAACGTCTTGATATCCGAGTCCGCGATCCTTACATTGTGTTTGAGGATGGGGTGTACTACCTGTATGCCACCACCGGCGAAACAACCATGTCTTATTATACCAGCACCGATATGGAAAACTGGGAAGCCGGGGGCCCTGCCTTTGTTATTCCAAAGGGTTTTTGGGCGTATAAGGATGTGTGGGCTTCGGAAGTGCATAAATACAAGGGCCGTTTTTATCTTTTTGTTTCTCTTTTGGGGAAGAACGGCCTGCGCGGCACACAGATTGCTGTGGCTGATACGCCCGCCGGCCCTTTCCTGCCCCTGGTGGATCACGCCGTGACGCCTGCCGCCCAAAGCTGTATAGATGGTACCCTGTATGTGGAAGACGGCACGCCGTACATCGTGTATTCCCACGATTGGCCGGACAATTTTGTGCCGGAAAAAAATGCCTATGTTGGCGAACTGTGGGCAGCGCAGCTGCGGGAAGACCTAACTGAAATTGTGGGTGAGCCCTGGCTGTTGTTTGCCTCGGATGAATCGCCCATTTCTAAAAAGACCCCCGACCATACCGAATGGGAGGGAAAACCGGCCATTCGCTATGGCTCCGATGCGCCTTTTTTGCAGAAGCTCTCCAACGGTACGCTGCTGCTTACCTGGTCGCCGTATCTCAACGATAACTACGTTGTGCTCAGCGTTGTTTCCAAAAGCGGCAGCCTGAAAGGCCCCTGGGAGCATCTTTCCGTTCCGCTGTTTGATAAAAACGGCGGCCACGCCATGTTCTTCCGCAATGGGGAGGACAAACTTTGCATGTGCATTCACGCTCCGGAGGCTCCTATGCTGGAACGTGCCCATATTTTTGAGGCTGTGGAAGAAAACGGTACGCTGGTTCTAAAAAACGAAATCGGCGGCCGACCGAAGCAGGAGAACAATACCATGAAACTCATGTCGTTCAATACACAGCACTGCCTGAATTACCTGGAACGGAAGATCGACTTTCCCCTGATGGCAAAAACCATTCTGAACAGCGGAGCCGAAGTGGTGGGCCTGAATGAAATGCGGGATGAAGGCCCGCGGGAGGATTATGGCCCGCAGACCGCGATCCTTTCGGAACTGACCGGCATGGCCCATGCTTATTTTGCCAAGGCCATCGATGTGGATGGCTGTAACCCCTATGGCAATGCCATTTTGTCCCGCATTCCTTTTAAGAGCGTGGAGACCACCCCGATTCCCGACCCGGAGCGGCGTCCCGGCGGGAAATACTACGAGACTCGCTGCCTGCTGAAAGCGAAGCTTGTGAACGGTCTTACCGTGTTGGTAACTCACTTTGGCCTGAACCCGGAGGAGCAGGAAAACGCGGTTTCCACCGTGCTGGCGAACCTGGAAGAAGAAAAGTGCGTGCTGATGGGTGATTTTAACGTGCTGCCGGAAGACCCGGTTCTGCTGCCCATTCGTGAGCGGATGACAGACACCGCTGCATTCTTTGCCGGTGAACGGCGCAGCTTCCCCTCCGATGCACCGGAGCGAAAAATCGACTACATTTTTGTCAGCCGGGATATGGCGGTGGAAGCCGCGGATATTCCCGCCGTTGTTGCTTCCGATCATCGCCCGCATACGGCAGAGATCACCTTTGCTGAATAAATCCGAACAGCCTTTCTTTTTCAAAAGGAGCGATACGAATGGAACGTATACCTTACAACCCTGAGTACACCGGTACTGTTACACCGGAAAGCCGATACCTGGCCATTGGGTACGATGATTTCAGAGCAAGTGATTTTACGCTGGTGGAGCCACTGATGCGGAGCTACGGTGCCAGAGCAACCTATAACAGAATCGCCTGGGAACCTGACCTGACGGATGTGGACATTGCCCAGATCAATCAGATCCTTTCCGGCGGAAACGAACTGGGCGACCACACCTGGTTCCACTGCAATTATATTTTTACAGACCCCATGTGCAACGGACAGGACCCGGCAAACTGCGAGGGTTCGCAGGAACCGTTTCCCACCAATGCACAGCTGCGGGAAGAGTGGAGCAACGGAAAAAATGCTTTTGGCTTCGATTTGGATGAGCATGTAAGCCAAAGCCGGGATTGGGTGATTCTCCACTGTGTGGATTGGTCTGTTTACGATCTTCCGTGGAAAGAACTTACCGATGAACACTGCCAGCAAATGCGGGAAACATTTTCCATCTATAAGGACACAACGGGTATGCTGGATAAGCTGGATGTGCTTTCCAACCGGTATTGCGGAACCACGGGCAGTTCCCGGGGCAGCTGGAGTGAAAAAGACGGAATGTATACCGGCGGCATTTTTACCGGCAGCAAAACTTCCTGCAACCATGAGATATGGGAACGGATTCTGCAGGTGACCGAAGCATTTTACCGAAAAGAATATTCTGAAGAGCTCCGTTTTTGGACCTGGTCGTTCCCCGGTGCCGCCAGAAGTCCCTTTGATTTTGAAAAAGACGGCAAACACTATTTTGATCCGGAATGCAAATGGCTGCGGAATTACCTGGCTGAGTTTTCTTCCAGTATGTATGCAGACGCCGGTGGCCGGCCGAAAGTGCGCAGCTGGATCACTCTGCTGCGGGAAGCCGGGTATACCATGACCCATGATACTATTTATCCCTCCCGTATGGATGGCAGCCCCCGGGTGATGATGAACAAGCAGCTGATTTACAATGCGGGTTTTTCCAGAGAAGATGCGCTGCTGTACAGCACAAACAGAACGGTCTCTTACAACAACATTGCGTCGGATTATCCGGAAAGCTACTTTGATCCGGACTCTCCCAAAAGCAGAGCGGCGCAGATGTACGACGGCGGCGGCTCTTTCTATCGGTTCATCGAGGCACTGCGCCGGGATACCTCCAACGGTATGGTGGCCGGAGAAGTCATTGATTCCGTGGAGAGCGATGCGGAAGAAAATTTCCTGCGGGGATTTCTTGATTACTGCGCCAGAACCGGCGTGGAAGTCGTTACCAAAAAAGAAGCCCATGATATTTGTTTTGGCCGGGTACTGAAAGAGGGAAACCTGATCTACAATCCCCGGCTGCGCAACACGGCCAAAGAATTTATGCCGGATGCAGATACCGTGCCCGATTATCCGGACGGATACACAGGGGCCTGCAGGGTGGTGGCGGAAGGCGATGATCTTCCTGTTCTCTGCGTGGAGGGGCAGGCAGAATATCTGCACTTCGGGATTCCGTTGGGAGCGATCTGCTATTCCGCCAATGTGTGCGGCTGCGGCAGCATCGAAATTTACGGCATTCAGAATTCCAGCGATCCTGCTTTGGAAAACCATACATTGCCGCTGCTGACAAAAACGGAGATCCGGGAAGAAGCATGCCGGGAACTTCGGCTGGATTTTATTGTTCCGGATATGCCAAAAACAGCCTTTGAACAGGTATGCGAGGGTATGGGTGATAAGTTCATGGGAATCAAAATCGTGTATTCCGGTCGGCTGAAGATTTCTCATCCGGCATTGACGGCGGATTAAGGTGCCGCATTATAATAAAGATTTTCAAAAGTCATTTGCGTAAGCATGCATTTCTATAACTCTCTTGCGGTGGTAAGAAGAATACAGTATAATTGCGTTGTGATTTGGTTTTTAAAGGTGAACGATATGGCTTTGATCAAATGCAGTGAATGTGGAAAGGAAATTTCGGATAAAGCGGCGGTCTGCGTGCATTGCGGCTGCCCTGTTTCTGCCTCCAAATCCAATTTTGAATCGCAAGAATTTCAGCAGTTTTTCGGTCAGGCTTTTAACCGAAACGCGACGCAGCCCTTGTCGGTACATACCCAGCCTACAGGAGATATCGTGGTGGCCTTCAGCGCTTTGCTGGTCGGTTCCGAAAGCGGTTCCACCACCCATCGGGTATTTGTGCCGGAACTGGGACAAGATGTGAAGTTCAATGTTCCCAACAACGTCCGTACGGGGCAGAGTATTTTCCTTCCCGGCCAGGGAGCTGTGGGACAGACCGGACAGCGGGGTAATTTGTATTTCCGTGTGGAAACAATACAGCGTTTCGGCGCTGACGGAGTTTACAAGCCGGCGCAGCAGACAGCTCCGGTCCAACAGGCAGTTTCTGCACAGCAGGCGCCTCTTGTGCAGAGCTTTACACCGGTGGAGAACCTTGTGTCGGCTTTGAAGGCATATAAATACAACGGTTTTTCCCGTTTTTGCGGGCGCATTGCCGGTGTGTTGATTTTCGGCCTGATTGCCCTGTTTACACAGGATGCGATGGAGGAGGCAATCATCGCCGGGTTGGTGCTGTTTGTACCTGCCATTGTCTTTTTGCTGGTGTGGGGGCATATCCATCCCAAGCGTCACCTGAAAAAATATTGCCGCAAGCATGGTGTGGATGTGGCTGTTCGGCTGGATAGCGGCAATATGCCGGTTTGCATTAAACTGTACAATGCGTATCCCAGCAAAAATATGGTGGCGCTGATCAAAAAATGGAATCCCGCTGCCGGAGAGAAGATTGAGCGGGCTTTGGCCGAAATGAAAAATAAGAAAAAATAAATCAAACCGGACAGACGTTGTGTGCGCCTGCCCGGTTCTGTTTATATGTTCACTTTTTCCATGGTAGAAAGCCCATCCTTGCCCGGTTCCAGCCGCAGTACAAAGGGGCAGCTGTTTACCTGCACGCACAGTTCAAAATCACGCCGGGGAAAAACACTTTGCTGTGCCGGATCAAAAAACTTTGCGCCGTCGGTATAGCGCAGCCGCTCCAGCCGCTCTGCAAAATCCGGCAGAGGGCGGTTTTCCAGCAGGCTTTTAATGTATTCGCCGCACAGCTCGTCTTCTTCGGTGGTGCGTTCGCCCGCCAGCCCCATGCACACCAAAGAGACCACAGCAGGATTTTTCTGCCGGATATATTCCGCAATGGCCCTGGCGCAAACCAGACTGCCGCCCAGTATTTCTTCGGCGTGCACTGCGTTGGCAATGCCCTGGGTGCCGGCAGAGGTGGTGTGCACCACGGTTTTTCCGGTTAAATCCAAAGGCTCGATCTGCGAGGGCGAATTGCCGAAATCAAAGCCTTCGATCATCACGCCGCCCCGTTCGCCGCACAAAAGGGCCTGCGGGTGCGCTTTTTTATAGGCAAAGGCCGTTTCTATATCCCCTACAGGAATGACCTTGTGGGCATGATTGCGCAGCAGCATGGCTTCGGTGGTGAAGGCACGGAATACATCGATGATCACGGTGAGTCCGGTGGCTTGCCGGGCGCCCTCTGCCAAATGAAGAATACGAATCTCCATGGGAACCTCCTGAACAAATAGGATGCTTTATTCATACCACGCCGGCAGAGGATTGTCAATGGAAAAATACTTTTTGCAGTCCCTTGTATTTGGCGGTGGCTGTGTTATAATGACCTCAAATGAAGTGTGGAGGGATCTGCATGAAGAGAATTGATTTGAACGGTGCCTGGCAGGGGACTTGCCTTTTGGCAGATGGCCGGGTGGAGTTTTTGTTTGATGGCACAGTGCCCGGCTGTGTGCACACCGACTTGATGGGCAGCCACATTGCCAAAGACCTGTATTACAGAGATAATGTGGATGCGGCACAGTGGATTGAAGACCGGGACTGGAAATACGAAAAGACCTTTGTGCTGGAAGAAGTGCCGGCCAAGGCCCGGCTGGTGTTTGAAGGCCTGGACGTATACGCGGATATTTATGTAAACGGAGAACATATTGCCTTTACGGATGATATGTTTATTTCTCATGCCTTTGATGTGGCCGGATGGCTGCGGGTGGGGGAGAACCACATTTGCGTGCATTTTCACTCCCCGGTGCGGTGGGTGGAAGGCCTGCCGGCACGCGGTGCGGCCTTTACCGCAGAGCGCCTGTATACCCGCCGCATGCAATGCACCTATGGTTGGGACTGGGCTGCGCGCCTGGTGACCTGCGGCATTTGGCGGGATGCATACATTGACTGCACCGATGGCTTT
>JAFYOA010000311.1 GCA_017547865.1 Clostridia bacterium | reverse complement strand
GCGGTTCACCTTAATGCCCCAGGGATCGGTGGCTTCGTCCAGGATCACGCGGATCTTGGAGTTGATCACATCGCGGGAAGTGAGGGTGTGGTCCAGATCCATATCGCCAATGATATTGCGCAGGGTGGTGGCGGTCAGGTTTTCAATGGCAGAAATGGGGTTTTCCACACCGTAGGCATACAGCTTGGGGTCGGTAATCTGGAAATACACCACGGTATCGATCTGCATGGTCACGTTATCCTTGGTGATCACCGGCTGGGGCGGGAAATCGAAGACCTGTTCCTTCAGAGAGACCTTTTTGGCAATACGATCCAAAAACGGCATTTTAAAGTGCAGGCCGGTTCCCCAGGTGGCGGTATAGGCACCCAGGCGCTCCACTACGTAGGCGTTTGCCTGCGAAACGATCTTGATGTTGCATACAATAAGCAACAGGAAGAACAGCAGCAGGGCGAACAGCAGAGAAACGGTAACAACAGGCGGCATAAACAAACACTCCTTTTTTCATTACGGCACGGCCGTTTAATTTTTGGAATCAAAGCTGACGATCAGCTTGACACCTTCAATTTTTTGAACGACGACGTTCTGCCCGGCGGCGATCTTCACCCCGTCGTTCTGGCTTCGGGCACTCCACACGGTGCCCAGCACCCGTACCTGGCCCTTGTTCTCCAGGTTGTCAATGTCTTCCAGCACCACGGCTGTTTTGCCAATCACCCGGTCGGCGTTGGTTTCCACCGGTTCCTTTTGGGTCAGGCGGCGCATCAGCGGGCGGGTACACAGTAGCGTAAGCAGGGAAAGCACCAGGAACACCACGCCCTGCAGCCACCATGGGGCACCCAGCAGACTGGCAACAAGGGCGCCGATGCCGCCCATCACGAACCAGATGGACACAAGCTGCGCGGTCAACCCTTCCACCACGGCGAAAAAGATCACCGCGACAACCCAAATGTACGGCGCATAGGTGCTGAAAATATGCATTGCATTTCCATCCATAGAATCACTTCTTTCCTTTGTAAAAATCAGTTGAAGAGCAAAAACCAAGTCAAAAATTGCACTTTTTTCTCCTTTTACGCATACATTATACTGTATAGCACAGGGAAAGTCAAGTGATTTTCGCCAAAGCGCACAACCAACCGCCGGCTTTTCGCTGTTATTTTTGTAAAGGTTACATAAATATTACAAAAGCATAACAAAAGAGTTACAGATACAAAAAGAGCCCGCAGACATTCTGCAGGCTCTTTGCTTATGTTATAAAATGATCAACGCTCTTTAATCACGTAGGTCAGCGTAAAGGAAATGCTGTTGCCGGTGGCATCGTAGCAAGTACCGGTCACGTTCATGGTCACAGAGCTGTCTCTGCCCAACCATCCGGCCATTCGGGCGTAAGCATCGTACAGATCCCGATACTGATTGATGAAATAGCTGGTGGCATCGGACAGATCATACGAATACACATTGTCTCCCAGGTACAACGGATCGGCCGAAATACTCACCGGCCAGCCAAGGGCATTGGAGGTAGCGGTGCCGTAGCATTCCATGCGGACGATGGGATAGTTGGAGCTGACGGTACCGGAAATGCGGAAGGAATCGCAGGTACCGCTGTCTGGGTACCACAGACCGTCCACCTGGATCCAGGAAGCGGCAGGTTCCACACCAATGGTGCAGCTGTCGCTTACTGTTACGCCGGAGACGGTGTAGGTGGCTTTTACGGTTACAGTACCGGCAGAAACAGCCGTTACCGTGGCATTCTCGCCATTGCCGCTTACCTTTGCCACACCCGGGTCACTGGATTCCCACACCACTTTGCCGCCCGACGGGGTCAATTTGGCGGTCACCGTGCAGGTACCGGCATTCCGGGGGGAGAAAGTGATGATATCTGCGTTGGAAGAAACGGAAATGCTGGGCTTGGCCACCGTTACGTTGCAGGTAGCCTTGTAGGTCTTTCCGTTGTAAGTCATGGTGGCTGTCACCACGGTGGAACCATCTGCCACCGCCGTCACCGTACCGCCGCTGACAGTAGCCACACCGCTGTTGCCGGTGCTCCACTGCACAGAGGAACCGGAGGGCGTGGTCTCGGCATACAGAGTCTGCTTGCCGCCCACCGTAAGGGCCAGATTGCTCTGAGAAAGCGTAATGCCCGGTTCCTTCACCGTTACGGCGCAGGCGGCGGTGTATTCTTTGCCGCCCACCTTGATCACCGCGCGGATGTTGGCCGTACCGCGGCCCACGGCGGTCACTTTGCCGTCGCTCACCGTGGCCACAGCGCTGTTATCGCTGCTCCAGGTCACAGCGGCGTTTTCGGGGTCTTTCGTTGCGGTCAGGGTGGCTCCCTCACCGGTAAGAAGCGTCAGGCTCTCTTTGGAAAGCTTGATACTGGGGACTTTTACATGGATGGTGCACTGCGCCGTATGTTTGCCGGCGGTTACGGTGATGACAGCCTTGCCGCTGCCCACCGCCGTGACCTTGCCTTCACCATTCACGGTGGCCACCTTTTCATCGCTGGAGGCCCAGGTCATCGTTTGGTTCACCGGCAGCACCTTGGCACCGATTTGCCGGGTCTCACCCGCATACACCGTTCCCAGGTCGTACACATCCAGCACAATGCCGGCGGTCTCCACTTTCACCTGGGCTTCGGCGGTATAGGTATGTTCACCGTTTTTCCACTGGGCGGTCACCGTAGCGGTGCCTTTTCCCACGGCGGTCACTTTGCCGTATTCCACCACGGCAACCTTTTTATCGGAAATGCTCCATTCCACCTTGGCATCGGAAGGGATGCCCTTCACCAAAAACTTGGTGGTGGAGCCCACGAACAGCACCGCCTCTTCCGGAGAAAGCTTCATGGTGTAGTCTTCCACCGTCACCGTACAGGTCACGGCAGCTTCACCGCTGAACACGGTGACTTCGGTTGTTCCCACGGCCACAGCGGTGATTTTGCCCTCTTCGCTCACCTTCACCACATTGGGGTCGGCGCTTTCGAAGCGATAACGACCGCTGCCGCCGGAAAATTCCAGCGAAGCTTCATCGCCCACGTACAGTGTGCAGGACTCTTTTACCATGGCAAGGGGACCGCCTACATTCACCACAGAGCTGTAGTTGGGCTCCGGCGGGTTTGCACAGCCGCGCAGGAGAAACACGGCAATGACCGCCGCTGCGATGAGGATGTCCAGGACAATGAAGATCCACAAAGCGGTTTTGCCGCTGCTTTTTTTCTTTTCTACCGGCGTATTTTCTGTATTTTGGGGTTCCATAAGGTACCTCTTTTCTATATTGGAAAATTACAGAGGATGCCCGAATACACAGTATGACCCCCGGGCTGGCCGGAGGTCATACTTGTTCGGAAAACCGTTGTTTAACTGATTAGTACATGCCGCCCATATCGCCGCCGGCAGGAGCAGCGGGAGGAGTGGGTTCCTTGATGTCGGCCACCAGAGATTCGGTGGTGAGCACCATGGAAGCAACGGAAGCGGCGTTCTGCAGGGCGGAGCGGGTCACCTTGGTGGGGTCCACAATACCCTGGGCGATCATATCGCCGTAGGTCTCGGTGAGAGCGTTGTAGCCGAAGCCAACGGTGTTCTCCTTGCGGATGGTGGCCACGATAACGGAGCCTTCCACACCGGCGTTGGCAGCGATCTGACGCACGGGTTCTTCCAGAGCCTTGAGGATGATCATGGCACCGGTCTTTTCGTCGCCGGAAACGCTTTCGGCATAAGCAGCCACAGCGGGGATAGCATCGATGAGGGCGGTACCGCCGCCGGCCACAATGCCTTCTTCCACGGCAGCCTTGGTGGCAGCCAGAGCGTCTTCGATGCGCAGCTTCTGTTCCTTCATTTCCACTTCGGTAGCGGCACCGACCTTGATGACGGCAACACCGCCGGCCAGCTTGGCCAGGCGCTCCTGCAGCTTTTCACGGTCGAAGTCGGAGGTGGTGGTGGCGATCTGGCTGCGGATCTGGTTCACGCGGGCCTTGATGGCTTCCTTATCGCCGGCACCGTCTACGATAACGGTGTTCTCTTTGTCGATCTTCACCTGACGGGCACGGCCCAGCTGGTAGATCTGCGCATCCTTCAGTTCCAGGCCAACATCGGAAGAAATGACCTGACCGCCGGTGAGGGTGGCGATATCCAGCAGCATTTCCTTACGGCGATCGCCAAAGCCGGGGGCCTTGACAGCAACGCAGGTGAAGGTGCCGCGCAGCTTGTTGAGGATCAGGGTGGTGAGGGCTTCGCCTTCCACGTCCTCGGCAATGATGACCAGCTTGCGGCCGGCCTGCACGATCTGCTCCAGCAGGGGCAGGATCTCCTGGGTGTTGGAGATCTTCTTATCGGTGATGAGGATGAGAGCATCGTCGATGACAGCCATCATCTTCTCGGTATCGGTGACCATGTAGGGAGCGATGTAGCCGCGGTCGAACATCATGCCTTCCACAACTTCGCTGTAGGTCTCGGCGGTCTTGGATTCTTCCACGGTGATGACGCCGTCGGCAGTCACCTTTTCCATGGCATCGGCGATCAGGGCGCCGATCTCATCGCTGGCGGAAGAAACGGAAGCAACGCGGGCAATGTCTTCGGAACCGGAGACCTGCTTGGAGTGCTCGCCGATGGCCTTCACGGCCACGTTCACAGCGTTCTGCAGGCCCTTCTTCAGCACCATGGGGTTGGCGCCGGCGGTCACGTTCTTCATGCCTTCGCGGATGATGGCCTGGGC
>JAFYOA010000310.1 GCA_017547865.1 Clostridia bacterium | reverse complement strand
TTGTTCTGCAGCGTGCGGGGAATGCTGCCCACATTGCCCTTCTCCACGTCGGCCATAGCGGCATCAATGGCTGCCTCGCCGGAATTGGACTTGGGCGCGGTGGCTACCATAATCACCGCATCTGCCAGAGGAATGCGGGCTTCCGGCATCCCCACCATCAAAGCGGCATCCACAGCAGCTTTTACAATGGGAATGATTTGCGGATAGGCCAGACCCACGTCTTCGCAGGCGCACACCATCAGGCGGCGGCAGGCAGAAGGAAGATCACCGGCCACCAGCAGCCGGGCAAGGTAATGCAGGGCGGCGTCGGGATCGGAGCCGCGCATGGATTTTTGAAAAGCGGAGAGGATATCGTAATGCTCGTCCCCTGCCCTGTCGTACCGCATGGCGCTGCGCTGGGTCAGTTCCCGGGCGCGTTCCAACGTAACATGACGGGTGCCGTATGCATCGCAATCGGCAGAAAGCGCACACAATTCCGCAGCGTTCATGGCCTTTCGCACGTCACCGCCGCAGGCCATGGCCACATATTCGGCCACGCCCTCTTCGCAGGTCACGCCGGCATCGCTTTCTTCGCTGAGAATACGGAAAGCGCGTTCCACGGCGGCAACGGCATCGGCCTTTTCCACAGGCTTGAATTCAAACACGGTGGAACGGCTGAGAATTGCGCCGTATACATAGAAATACGGGTTCTCTGTGGTGGAGGCAATCAGGGTAATGCTTCCGTTCTCGATGAACTCCAGCAGGGTCTGCTGCTGTTTCTTATTGAAATATTGAATCTCATCCAAATAAAGCAGAACGCCGTTCATGCCGGTAAAGGTATTCACCTGGGCCACCACATCCCGGATATCTGCCGTGGAGGCAGTGGTGCCGTTGAGCTTGCACCGGTGCATATTGGTATTGGCGGCAATAATGGAGGCCACGGTGGTCTTCCCGATGCCGGAGGGGCCGTAGAAGATCATATTAGGCACGGTGCCGGATTCTATAATACGGCGCAGAGCCTTGCCTTCGCCGAGGATATGCTTCTGCCCCACCACATCGTCCAGGCTTTTGGGACGGATGCGGTCTGCCAGCGGTGTTGCCATGGGGTCGCCTCCTAACAGAACAATCGTTTGCCCTTGTATTATAGCGTATTTAAGGTGGGTTTGCAACCACTTATTATCACCGCTAAACTCACTTCTCGAAAAACTTTTTTCTTTTACTCTATTCAGAATCATGATATAATAAATAAAATCCCTACTCATTTTACGGAGGAGAATAATAGTGGAAAAGGCCAAACAGTTCTACTGTGAAATTCGAGAGAAAATCTCCGCACAAAAAGAAACCATTTTCTTTTGCTTCGTTTCCGTTTTTGCCTTTGGATTGATAGCACATGCATATGGCTTTTTACATAACAATCTTTCACACGATGTGCTAAATGCCTTTGTAGCAACACAAACTGAGGAAAACTGGAAAATAGAATTAGGACGGTTTTTCGTTCCAATTTACCGTGCCATATTCCGCGGGCCGCTCTCATTGCCGTGGCTAATCGGAATTTTAGGTTTACTGTGGCAAGCCATTGCTGTGTTCTTTTTTGTTAGAATTTTTAATATTCGATCCAAATTTTTAATTCTGCTGACTGCCG
>JAFYOA010000309.1 GCA_017547865.1 Clostridia bacterium | reverse complement strand
CCAAAACAATGATACCGCCGGCGACAATGCGGATGTAAGCGTTGGGGAGCAGACGCTTGAACAGGTGTTCTGTCTTATGCATGGTATAGCAGAAAAATGTACTGAGAAGAGCAATAAGGACAGCGAAAATTAAAATGCGCAGGGTATTGGCTGGGGTGATCTGCAGAACATACGGCAGATCGAAGGCTGTGGGGGCAACGCCAAAGAGCAGTGCTACCTGGCTGGCAGCAAAAGAAGCCGTCAGACAAGGCAGAAGTCCGGGATCGAAAATGGTGCCGACGGAAACAAATTCTAGCGAAAAGAGACAAGCAGTGATGGGTGTACCGAACAGAGCGGCAAAAACAGCGCTCATACCGCTGACAATCATTACGCTGCGGTCTTCTTTGGAAAGCCGGAAAATACGTCCGAGAATGGAACCGAGGGTACCGCCGATCTGCAGAGCAGCGCCTTCGCGGCCGGCAGAACCGCCGAACAGATGGGTGATGGTGGTAGCAATAAAGATGAGCGGAGCCAAAAAGGGGCTGACATCTTTTTTGTCGTTGAACGCATCGATCACGTCATTGGTACCGCGGCTTTTTTCAAGATGGCACAGATGGTACAGCCCGATGATAGGGAGACCGGCCAGGGGTAACGCCCAAATAAGAACGGTATGCTCCATACGAATTTCCGTGGCGAGATCCAGCATTTTATGAAACCCAGTTCCGATCAAACCGCCGACCAATCCCAGAATCGCGCTGAGAACCATCCACTTTAAAAAGCTGAATATATATTCTTCGGGGTTGCGAAGCTTATGATACCAGGCCATAAACAGATCCTTCCTGTTCTATACAAAAATTCAATATTGATTACAGCTCATAGTCAATCGCTACGCTGGTTTCACGAACGGCGTGCATATGCTTTTTAACCACATTGACATGATACGGATGTTCCTGATAAGCATCCAATGCTTCCTTATTGTCCAGGATAACTTCCAGAATGAGATCGTAAGAACGCTCGGAATGCAGGAAATCGATACCGACCTGAATATCACGAAGAAGCTCTACATTGCCTTTCATTGAAAGCAGAACATCGGCGGCTTTACGGCATTCTTCTTCTGTGGGGGTTTTAAGCTTAAAGCAGACGATATGTTTGATCATAATAGGATCCTCCAAATGAATTTAGTGATAAGATTATAATCCTTTTCGGCCGAAAAGTAAATATATGGAAGATCTTTCGGCAGCGATTGGAAATATAAATGCATATTCAATGAAAAATGTATATTTTTTTCGGAATTAACTTTAATATTGAAAGCAGGTGTGCTATACTATAAACACATCGAATGTGCATATTCATGCGAAGAAAGGCAGAAAAAAGATGCAACCCATTTTGGAAAAGGACTTGGCGCCGGGTGTGCGCCTGCGAGGTTTTTGTGACCCGCGTTTCAAGACCATGCGGCTGTCTGTTCATATGGTCGTTCCACTGAAAAAAGAAACCGCAGCCCTGTATGCGCTGCTTCCTGCGGTTATGAGCCGTGTTTGCCGGGAATATCCCGATTATACACTGATGAGCCGTTACCTGTGCGATCTGTACGGTGCATCTCTTACCACCGGTGTGCGCCGTTTGGGAGATTGCCAGGTGCTGTCTCTGCATGTTTCTTCCATTGCAGATCGCTATGCTTTGGACGGACAGCGGATTTCTGTGCAGCTGGCCGATTTACTGCTGAGCGTTTTGTTTGATCCGTATTTTGAGAACGGGGTGTTCCCGGAAGAAAGTGTTCGGCAGGAAAAGCGCCAGATGCTGGAACTGTTGGAATCTGAATTTAATGATAAGCATGCTTATGTCAGACGACGCTGCGAGGCGTTGCTGTTCTCCGAGGAGCCTGCCGGTGTTCGCCGTACGGGTGAGGCAGAAGAATTGAAAGCAGTTACCGCAGAACAATTGAAAAACGCCTGGCAGGAACTGATGAAAACTGCGGCGTTTGAGATTTTTGTATTGGGCGATTGCGATGCCGATGCGATCGGCTCCGTGTTTGCTGCGCGGTTTTCCAAAGAACGTCAGTCGATGGAATTGACGAATGTCGTTTGTGCCGCACGTGAAGAAGTACAGCGTGTGGAAGAGCAATTTCCGGTAGAGCAATCTAAAGTGGTTATGGGCTTTCGTTTGGCCAATGCCCGTAAACAGCAGGATGCTGCCCGCGTAATGATCGCCCTGTTTGGTGGTTCACCGAGTTCAAAGCTGTTTTTGAACGTGCGTGAAAAGCAAAGCTTGTGCTATTACTGCGGAGCCCGCGCCGATCTTTTGAAAGAAGCTGTTTTTGTAGAGAGTGGCGTGGATACCGATAAGGTAGAACAACTGCAGGCCGCCGTGCTGGAACAGCTGCAGGCTGTTCAGTGTGGCGATTTTACGGACGATGATGTGCTGAAAGCAAAACTGGCGCTTGCCAACAGCTGCCGCACGGTTCGTGATTATCTTGGCGCAACCGAAAACTGGTATCTCGCACAGCTGTTTGCCGATGAAGTTCGCACACCGGAAGCGGATGTGGAACGTTTGCTGAATGTTACAAAGGAAGAAATTATACAGGCGGCCCGCTGCGTTGTACCGGATACGGTATATGTACTGAAAGGGAGGGGGAAAGCATGACGATCGAAACACGGGAAAGTCGTTTTGGCGATCGGTATGATGTGATCCGTCACCCCTCCGGTTTGACGATTTATGTGTACCCAAAAGAAGGCTGGAATTCCACCTATGCGGTATTTGGCACCGATTACGGTTCGGTGGATGTGAAATACCGGCGCAGCGATAGCGAAAAGCCGGAAACAATCCCTGCCGGCACGGCACATTTTTTGGAGCATAAGCTGTTTGAAAGCGAAGACCAGGATGCCTTTGCGCGTTTCGCGGCTTTGGGTGCTTCCGCCAATGCCTATACTTCGTTTGAGAATACAAGTTATCTTTTTTCCTGTACGGAAAATGTGTACGAGTCTTTGGAAGTTCTGCTTGATTTTGTTCAGTCTCCGTACTTTACCAAAGAAAGCGTGGAGAAGGAGTTTGGCATCATCGGGCAGGAAATCGACATGTATGAAGATGACCCGCAGTGGCGGGTAATGTTCAATTTGCTGGGTGCGTTGTACCATACACATCCTATTCGGGTGGATATTGCCGGTACGCAGGAGAGCATCCGGGAGATTACACCGGAGTGCCTGCACCGCTGCTACGATACGTTTTACAATTTGAACCATATGGTGCTTTCTGTGGCCGGTTGTGTGGAAACGCAGAAGGTGCTGGACGTTTGCGACCGTATTCTGCGGCCCAATCCGCCGGTAACTGTGCAGCGGCTGTTCGATGAGGAACCTCGTCATGTTGTGCGCGAACGAGTGGAGCAGCCGATGTCGGTGGCGATCCCGCTGTTCCAGTTGGGTTTTAAATGTGACAGCGCTTTGAAAAAAGATGAAAAGCTTTCGGCTGCCGCAGATGTTTTGCTGGAAATCCTGGCCTCGGATGCTTCTGTTCTTTTCCGCAAAATGAGCGACGCCGGTGTGATTAGCGATTCTTCTTTTGGATATGAATTTTTTGAGGGCAACGGTTTCGCCATGGTGCTGTTTTCCGGCGAATCCAATGACCCGGATGCGGCCTGCACCATGATTTTGGAAGAAATTGAGCGTATGCGCAGAGAGGGAATCAGCGCAGAGGACTTTGAACGTGCGCGCCGCTCTGTGTACGGTTCCAATATTTCTGCTTTCAACAGTGTGGAGAGCATTGCCACTTCGCTGATGATGTTCTCCTTCAAGGAGTATGAATTGTTCCGTTATATTGATGCGGTGGCTGCACTGACACTTGAAGATGTAACCGACTGTATGCAGCAGATTTTGGATCCGGCGCACCGTGCTGTTTCTGTGATCTGCCCCATAACGGATGAAGAATGATTGTGAGAAAGGATGAATTAATTTGGATTATCATGTAACATTTCCAAAACTCGGTTTGGAATTTGATCTAAATTCAACGGCGCTTTCCATCGGCGATTTTTCCATCGCATGGTATGGCGTGATCATTGCCTGCGGTTTTTTGCTGGCAATTACCTATGCATTGTTCAGCTGCAAAAAAATGAATATCAATGCCGATCATCTGCTGGACGCCATCATCGTTG
>JAFYOA010000308.1 GCA_017547865.1 Clostridia bacterium | reverse complement strand
GTTCCTTATCGTAAACATCTTTTCCATAAGTAAGACCAGCCTGAGCAAGACTTTGCAATTCTATTGCCCATTGTAACCACTGTTCATTTCTATCCATTGCAATTTCCTCGTCAAATTCAAGTTTGTCGAATTCCATGCGCCGAGCGGATGCCAGCGACCGATCGAGAAGAAATCTTATCTGACCGCAGCAGTTCGTAACGCATTGTCAGCGGCGACTCGCCGCCAAATTCAAGTTTATCTGCTCTTTTTTTCTATTGTATCGTATAGCTGCAATACAATGCAAGAACAGCCACGACGGGATTCCCGCCGTGACTGCAGCTATTTGACGGATACCCGCCATTTGTTCCCTGTTTATCCCCACATGCCCAGGTTTTCTTTGGGCTTGCCCACCGGGGCGGGGGTATTTCCTGCAAAAATGCAGTTTGCATTGCGAACAAAATCATCAAAGGTCAGGTCATGGTCACGCAGAATGGTTCCGGGCGCCTGCAGGCTGATTTCGTACATCCACACACCGTTGTAGCCGCACTCCACAAAGGTATTGTACAGCTCGTTCCAGTTCACCTTGCCTTCACCGGGCAGCCAGTGGCGCTCGTTGATAAAATCATAATCGGAGACGTGCACCGTTACAAGCTTATCTGCCACGGCGCGCAGGAAATGCACGTTGTCCTCCATCAGCAGGTGGTTGGTATCAAAGCACACCCGCAGCCGGTCATCGGCTTCCACCAGGGCAAGGATCTCTTCGGAAGTATGCCCCAGGCAGGTACGGGGAAGATCTTCCACCGCAATGCGTGCGCCGCAGCGGTCGGCAATCTCTGCCAAAACTACCATGGATTCCCGGGAATACTTCAAATGCTCGGCCCGCTCGCTTTCTTCAATGGGCTCGCCGCTGGCGTGCACCACAAAAGTATCGATGCCGATGGCGGAACCTTTTTTGATCAGCTCCGAAAAATAATCGACGGTATATGCCCGGATCTCTTTATCCAAAGAAGAGGGATCGATCTGCGTGAACGGGCTGAAGGGCAGATGGTACGACCACAGCTTCACACCGGCCGCATCTGCAAAGCGCTTCACCGCAGCGTAATCGATGGCCGGGTATTTGTCCGCTTTCATGGAAATTTCAACGGCTTCGATCCCGCTTTTCGCCAGGTCTTCAAAATTTTTCTGTGTCAGTTCAAATCCACAGGTAGAAAGTCCGATCTTCAGCATACAATCACCTCATATTTTTTGAATCGAAACGACCTTGGGCATCCCAATGTAGTTCAGTCCGTAGGTATTCACCATTTCTTCTGCCACGGCAAGAGACGCCCCATCGTAGGCAACTGCCGTATCGTGGGCATCAAAACCAAAGGTCACCGGGGCCTGTTCTTCTGCCACAATGGGCCAGAACGCCGCCGCGGGGTAGTGTCTCTCCTCCCGTATACCAAGGAAATTGATCTCCAGCGGCACATTGTGTTCCCGTGCAGCAATGCAGATCTTCCGCATTTCTTCTCTATATTTCTCCGCATCGCCGTTATAGCGAATCAGATCCGGATGAGCCACATAGGTAAAAATGCCGCTTTCGATGCCCTTCACCACGCAGCGCACATATTCACGCAGGTGCTCCACATCATCGGTCTCCCGCCCGGAGGGGAGGCCGTCCGGGTGCTCGCTGTAGAGAAAATGCTGGCCCAAAATCAGGTATTCCGCACCAAGATCTTTCACATTCTGCAGCATGGCGTCAAAATACGCGGGGTAGTATTCCATTTCAAAGCCGATCTTCAAATCGATCTGTCCTTTATATTTTTCCCGCAGTTCCCGCAGAAGGGCAATGTATCCCGGCGCTTCCTCCTGCTTTACCCGGAAAGAGGACTGGTATCCATCGGGGAAAACAAAGGGGGCGTGGTCGGAAAAGCCCATGTATTTTATGCCGTTTTCCACAGCAAAACGAATGTATTCTTCTTCTGTGCCGGTGGCATGGCCGCAGCGCCATGTGTGGGCATGGTAATTGTAATTCAATTGGCTCACTCCTGTGAAAAATCTGCCTTTATCATAGCACCACCGACAGGATTTTTCAAGCAAAAAAGCGGGGGCCTGCAGCAGCCTCCGCTTTTTATGAGAAAAAAACGTTTATTTGGTAAGCACCTTTGCGGCACGGGTACCGTTGTACACGCCCTGTTCCAGCACCACACTGCCATCGATGATGACATAGGCCAGGCCCTCGTTGCGGTACTGACAGTGAACAAAATCGGCACGATCCGCAATTTTTTCCGCATCAAACACGCACAGATCCGCATCGGCGCCGATCTCGATCTTCCCCTTACCCTGCAGGCCGTATACACAGGCCGGCAGAGAGGTCATGCGGCGGATCATCTCCGGCAGAGAAAGCACCTTGTCTTCCCGCACGTACTTCCGCAGCGCCCGGGGGAAAGAGGCCCGCAAACGGGGGTGGTATTTCTCCAGCGTGCCCGCCACACCGGAATCGGTGCAGATCATGGCGCGGTCGTGCTTCAGAATGGTATCGATATCTTCTTCACACATCATAAAGAAGCAGGCCTGTGTCTGCCCGCCGCTTTCGGCCAACAGGTCAAACACAGCGGTGTAGGGTTCCTGCCCGCGCAGGGCGGCGATCTCATTTACATTCAGGCCTTCGTATTCCTTGTGGCCGGGGCACACCGTCACCAAAGTCCAGCTCAGGTCATCTCCCCAAATGCCTCTGCCCCATGTGCGGATCTCCTCCCGCAGAGCAGGATCTTTCATCAGGCTGCGCACATCCACTTTGCCTTCCGGGTGAAACTGCTTGGGGAAAAAACGTGTTTGCAGCGATGTACCGGAAGCGCAGTAGGGATACACATCTAAATAAATATCGGCACCGGCGTCGTTGGCCGCATCGATCATAGCAAGGGTGGTGTTTACCTTACCCCAGTTCATGCGGTTGGCCGCCTTATGATGAGAAAAAACACCGCGGCAGCCGGAAGCCGTGATCACATTCAAAAATTCCTGCACAGATTCCACCAGCAGATCGGCCTCGTTGCGCAGGTGGGCCGCAATAATGCCGCCGCATTCCGCCGCCACTTTGGCCAGTTCCACCAGTTCATCCTGTGCGGCATAGCAGCCGGGCATGTACACCAGGCCGTAGGAAAGGCCGATGGCACCGGCTTTCATGCAGGCACGAAGAAGCTCTTTCATGCGCTCCAGTTCTTCTGCCGTGGGCGCGCGGTTATCCGTTCCCATCACCATGGTGCGCAGGTTGCCGTGGCCCACCAGCATGGCCGCACCGGAGCCCTGGGGCGTAGCCGCGGCCTGCCGCATAAATTCCTCGATGGAGATTTTCCCGGTGGGTGCCTGGGAACTGCCGCACTGCCCCACAATGGAGAAGGTGATTCCCTGCTCCACCTTTTCGGTTTGATCGGGGTTCGAC
>JAFYOA010000307.1 GCA_017547865.1 Clostridia bacterium | reverse complement strand
GTACAGCTGTTCATTGTACCAATTGCGCATGGTTTCAAAAGCAGCGGGAGAAGAAACCTGCAGTGCCAGCAGGGCTGCCAGTATCAGCCCGCAGAGAACGCTTTGTACCAGCAGCACTTTATCAACGGCGCTGTATTTTTTTCGCACCTGCCGCAGCAGCGGTGCCGCCGGGCGAAACAAATCCGGCGGCTGCTCCTGTTCCGGCTGAGGATCTTCTGTCGGCTTTTCTTCTCCGGATGGGGGAATGATCACCGGTACACGGCTGATGCGGGTGTATTCTTCGTAGTTCTGCATGGCGGCTCCTTACAAAATAATGCAGATCAGCCCGTTGCAGCCGTCGTTGATGATGCGTTCGATGGTCTCGCGCACCTTTTCCCGGGCATCTTCCGGCATGCGGTGCAGCTTGTTGTGCATGCCTTCGTT
Organism: Clostridia bacterium; assembly: GCA_017547865.1. Next base: position 2,281 of record JAFYOA010000307.1, on the reverse strand, counting down.
CACCAGTTCGTGCAAAGATTTACCGAAAATATTGGATTCCCAGATCCGTGCGGGGTTCTCTTCAAATTCCCGCAGCAGGTACCGCACCAGTTCTTCCGATTGCTGCTCCGAACCGACGATGGGGGTCACTTCCGTGCTGATGGCGGTTTTCATCATGTGAATGGAAGGTGCCCCGGCCCGCAGGCGAATACCGTATTTTCCGCCTTGTTTGATGATGCTGGGTTCTTCCAGTGTCAGCTCATCGATCTCCGGCATCACGATGCCGTAACCGGTTTCGCACACATCGTCGTAAGCCTGCTGTATTTTTGCAAACTTCTTTTTGGTCTCGGCCATTTCCACCAGGCAGGCCAGCAGCTCGCTTTCGTCGTGCAGTTCCAGTCCGCTTTTTTCGCTGAGAATACGGTAGAACAGGCTTTGCGGCAGGTCGAGTTCCGCTGCTGCACAACCGGAGCCAAGATTGATCACCAAACCGGTGCAGGCGCGGATATGTTCTCCGGCAGCGATATGCTCCAGCATACCGGGAATCTCTTTTACCCGGCGGATCGTTGCCGCCCGACGGATCGACTCCATCACGCCGCTGCGCAGCCAGTGATCCCGGGGAAGAGAAAGTACCCACCCCGGCATATCAAACCGTACTTCACGCACCGGGAATTCATACAGCAGCCCGGTGAGGATCCCGCGGATGTCATCTTCTGTCAGGTCCAGGCAGTTCACGGCGGTCACCGGCACGCCGTAGCGGCTGCTCAGTTCATCTTTCAGCGCCCGGGCAGCGTGAGAACGCGGCTCCATGCAGTTGAGCAGTACGGCGAACGGCTTTTTCAGCTCCTGAAGTTCCCGGATCACCCGTTCTTCCGCTTCTTCGTATTCTTCCCGGGGAATGTCGCTGATGCTGCCGTCGGTGGTGACCACCAGACCGATGGTGGAGTGTTCTGTAATCACCTTTTGGGTTCCGAGTTCCGCCGCCATATTGAAAGGTACCGGTTCGTCGAACCAGGGAGTCATCACCATACGAGGTGCGTTTTCCTCCACATAGCCCAAAGAACTTGGCACGATGTAGCCCACACAGTCGATGAGACGGACGTTGAGCAGCGAAGAAGAATCGATCCGTACGGAAACGGCCTGTTCGGGAATAAATTTCGGTTCGGTGGTCATAATGGTGCGCCCGGAAGCCGATTGGGGCATTTCGTCCACGGCACGGCGCAGGCATTCCCTGTCTTCTATATTGGGCAGTACAACGGTTTCCATGAATTTCTGTATGAAGGTCGATTTGCCGGTGCGCACGGGCCCCACGACGCCGATGTAAATATCGCCGCCGGTGCGTGCCGCCAGCTCATCGTAAATTTTTACTGTGCTCATATGATGTCCCTCCGCATCCTTGTCGTATGGTAAGAAATATGCGGGGGACAAGGAAGATATGACAGCGCACAATGTAAACACAGTGTTTTACAGCCCACAAATAAAAGGCTCGATATGCTCCTGTATAAAATCCACGCGGTCAAATACAGTGGGTTTGAAATAAGACGACACAGCGATGGATATGTTTTTCTCCGGATTAACGTAGATCACATTGCCGCTGTTGCCGATGGCGGCAAATATGTTTTTCTCCCGGTGAATGATCCACCATAAGTAGCCGTATGCCATTCCACGGAAGCGGTCGCTTTCCACTGTTCGCGGCTGTGTCATTTCCTCGATCCATTCAGAAGATACGATCTGACTTCCGCCGCAGGCGCCGCGATCTAAACAGAGTTGGCCAATTTTCACCATATCTTCGGCAGAAAGGCAAAGTCCGTATCCCGGGGTTCCCAGGCCGGCAGGGTCACAGAACCATATGTTTCCTTTTGGTGTTTTGCTGACAGTGAATTCCTTGTGTTCCTCTGCCGTTTCTGCCAAATAGTTTTCACGGGGGAGAATTCCCAGCGGTTCAAACAGATGTGCATTGGCGTAGTCCGCGGTCTTCCTGCCGGTGGCATTGAAAAGAATGCCGGAGAGGATATGGAGGCAAACGGTTTGATAATTGAATTCATCTGTCAATCCTTTTCTTCCGCCGAGGAAATCCAGAGAGGCAAATGTCCAGTTGTCGCTGGAACATACCTTGCTCCAGGGATCTCCTTTGCATTTGTAGGGGGCCCGCATGGTCAGCAGGTGCTTTACGGTTACGTCGTAAATCGTTTTTTCTCCCCGCTTTGGTTTGTAATCCGGAAAATAATCCAGCACCTTATCCTCCACGCTGCCAATTTGCCCTTTGTCCACGGCAATGCCGATCAAAAGCGCGATGATGCTT
>JAFYOA010000306.1 GCA_017547865.1 Clostridia bacterium | reverse complement strand
CAGGCTCGTGCTGCTGCAGAGCCACGGTGTAGTTGTGGGCTTTTTCGGCAAAGTCTTTATCCTGCTTGCTCTTGGCGCTGGCGCAGGGGTAAACTTCGTTGAGCAGGTCGGCATCGAACTCCGGCAGCGGGTCACCCTCTTTGTAGGTGCCGTTGTAGCAGGAGAAGCCGGGCATGCGCACTTCCAGTTCGGCGGTGACCAGACCGATGGGCAGACCCCAGTCGCCCATGTGCACGTCGCCGATGACATTGTAGCCGCAGGCGCGCAGCAGGCGCTTCAGTGCTTCACCGATGATGGCGGGACGCAGATGACCGATGTGCAGGGGCTTGGCCACGTTGGGGCCGCCGTAATCCAGCACAATGGTCTCGTCGTGGTCCACCTGCGGTACGCCCAAATGGGCATCGGCCGCCAGCTCGTTCACCTGGGTGAACATGGCTTCATCGGAGAGGGAGAGATTGATGAAGCCGGGACGGACGAATTCCGCCTTGGAGAACAGCGGATTTTCCGCCAGGATCTTCGTGACTTCATCGGCAATCATAAAGGGAGCTTTGCGGTACTGCTTGGCTGCGGCAAAAGCGCCGTTGCACTGGTACTGGCAAAGGTCGGGGCGATCCGAAGCGTGAACGGCGCCCAAAGCGGCGTCGTATCCGCAGGCGGCAAACGCGGCGCCAACGGTCTCGGAAAGCTGAGAAAGAACAGAACGCATATGTATAGCCTCGCTTTACGTTATAGTACAAAAATTGTCTTACAAGTATAGCATATATTTAAAGAAAATTCAAATAAAATTCATACAAGAGGGGCTTGATTTTGCTGTGTTTTTTGGGTATAATAAAAGCGTACCAAAAAGGTATACATTCCAAGTAAGAAAGGAACTTTGAATATGATCCATCATCTGACGGAAAATGATTTCCACAGCTTTATTAAAGAGAGCGAAAAGACCGTTCTGGTCGATTTTTGGGCCACCTGGTGCGGCCCCTGCCGTATGCTGGCGCCCATTATTGAGGAAGTTGCCAACGAGCGCGAAGACGTTGCTGTGTGCAAGGTGGACGTGGATGAATGCCCCAAGATTGCCCAGGAATTCGGCATTATGAGCATTCCCACCGTGCTGGTGTTTAAAAACGGTGAACTGGTGACCGGCTGTGTCGGCATGCGTCCCAAGGCCGATATCCTGGCTCTTCTCGCATGAGCAAGGTTGTAATTCTGGGCGCAGGCCCGGCGGGGATCTCGGCGGCACTGTACACGGTGCGCGCCGGCATCGAGACCACGGTGATCCACAAAGGAGATGCCGGTTCTGCTTTGGGCAAGGCCCACAGCATTGAAAATTACTATGGCTTTGCCGAGCCGGTTTCCGGCAAAGAACTGTACGAAAACGGCATTGCCGGGGCTAAGCGCCTGGGCGTGCAGTTTGTGGAAGACGAGGCCGTGGCACTGGAGTGGAACGGCGGTTTTGCCGTGGAAACGCTGCAGGGCCGGTATGAGGCCGATGCGGTGATCATTGCCCTGGGTGCGGAGCGTGTTGATCCGCGGATTCCCGGTACGAAAGAATTCGAGGGCCGGGGCATCAGCTGGTGCGCCGTGTGCGATGCTTTCTTCTTCCGGGGAAAAGACGTGGCGGTGCTGGGCGACGGCGAATACGCCGTGCACGAGGCGAAGCTTTTGGCCCGCACCAGCGGCAAGGTGACGATTTTGACCAACGGCAAAAAGCTGCAGGCCGAAGCGCCGGAGGGCATCGATGTGAT
>JAFYOA010000305.1 GCA_017547865.1 Clostridia bacterium | reverse complement strand
GATCATGCGCAGAGCGCTGACCAGATCTTTCCAGTACAGGTAATCGTTGCCGTAGCCGCAGCTGCGGAAGATCCAGGAACGATGGATCTCATCGGCATAAGACTGGGTATCCAGCACGCCGTTCTTGGCGGTGTTGATCTTGTCGATGCGGGTATCCTTGGCGTGCACGTGGAAAATGGCGTCGCCCAGTTCGCGGATCACGGTGACAGGATCCATACCCTGCCAGATCAGGTGGGAAGGATCGAAGTTGGCGCCGATTTCGGGGCCAACAGCCTCGCGCAGACGCTTGAGGGAATAGGTGTTGTACACGCAGAAGCCGGGATGCAGTTCCAGACCGATCTTGTTCACGCCGTGCTCTTTGGCGAAGGCCACAAAGTTCTTCCAGTAAGGAATGAGCACTTCGTTCCACTGCCACTCCAGAATTTCGCCGAATTCATTGGGCCAGGGGCAGGTGACCCAGTTGGGCTGCTGGGAAGTTTCGCTGTCGCCGGGGCAGCCGGAGAAGGTGTTGATCTGATGGATGCCCAGCTTTTCGGCCATAAGAACAGCGTTGCGCATATCGCGGTCGAACTCGGCAGCCACTTCCTTGTTGGGGTGCACCGGGTTGCCGTGGCAGCTCAGGGCGCTGATGGCCATGCCGTGCTTGGCGATGGTGGCCTTGAACTCTTCCAGCTTGGCTTCGTCGTTCAGCAGAACATCGGGATCGCAGTGATCTTTGCCCGGGTAGCCGCCGCAGCCGATCTCCACCATCTGAATGCCCATGGATTTAAAGTAAGCGAGAGCCTCGTCCAGCGGCATCTTGCCCACTACGTTTGTCAGTACGCCTAATTTCATAGTTGAATACACTCCTCTGCAGTAATGCAAAAATATTCTAAGAACATACTACCACCCTTGGGGAAAAATCGCAAGTGAAATTTCATTTTCCGCGCAATCCGAAAAAATTCCGCTGCTTTTCCCGCAGATTTTCCGCTGCCGCTTGACTTCTCCCCTCTCCCGTTTTTATAATGAAATTGAAAAGGAGGGAACACCATGAAACGCATTGCTTTTTTGTTGCTCATCGTCCTGCTGCTTCTCGCCGGGTGCAACCAGCCGGGTGCGGAAAGTTTGGAAACAGGAACTCCGGTGACCCCTACAAATAAACCGGAACCCGGCACAGAAACCTGGCGCTTCACCGGCAGTTTACCTTACCAGGAAATGTGGAAATCAGAAAAAGAATCCATCAACTACATTCGCGGCAACACCGAATATGGTGAACCGAGCCTGCGGGAAGCCATCACCATCGGCAACACTTGTTACTATGGCCACCTGGCACCGGCATACAATGTCGACTTGGAAAACGCAGAATTTATCGGCACACTCACGTCCGAACCCTGCGAGTCTTTCACCACCCCTCTGCGACATCTGCAGACAACCTTCAACAAAGAAGAAGGTGTAAAACTTTTCCGTGGAGAAGCGATGGAAGTCCATGACTATCTGGGCAAAAACGGTATGCAGGCATTTTATGTGGTGAGTCCATACGGCAGCGTGCAGCAATTCACCTGCGATACATCTTACCCACCCTATTACGATGACGGGCGCTGGATCATCTGGCCTCTCACCCTTTCTTATGCCGGCCTTTCCCCCGCAGAGCGCACTGCGTTATTCCACATGTACGTTTCTCACGAGTTCCTTACCGGTCCCGGCGTTCATTTGAACTCTTTCGCTCTTCGCAGCGGAAATACCTGTTATTACGGTTATCCAAATTCCTTTGGAATCATCATCCATCCGGAGGATATTCCCAAAGGCGCCAAGCGTTTGGGACAGCTCAGCGGCATTTGTACAGGCTTTACCACGCCAACGGAGGAACTGCAGATCAATTATGATTTGCACTTGGAGGAGGATGCCCAGCTGCCTGTGGCTTTTTATTCCGAAACATTCCTTCGTGCCGATGACATAGAGATGCCCTGGCGGACAATTTATCTTGTGTACGACAACGACCGCGTGCAGTATTTCTTTGTAGAAACTACGGAAACGCCCGTTTACTACGACGAGAACCGCTGGATGGCCGCCCCCGCCTGGCTGCCGCGGTAAATTCCGTATTGACACAATCGCCCTCCCGTGTTATGCTTTGGAAAAGCGAACATGGGAGGTTTTCTTATGATCCATATTGAAAAAACACTGTACCCCGGCGGCACCACGCACGTGCTCACCATGAGCTACGACGACGGCACCCACGATGACCGCCGCCTGGTGGAAATCTTCAACAAATACGGCATCCGCGGCTCGTTCCATCTTATTTCCAGCCGCCTTGGCACACCTAACTGCGTTTCCCGCGAAGAAGTGGCTACGCTTTACAAGGGGCACGAGGTGTCTTCCCACACCGTGAACCACCAGTGGAACACCAAGCTTTCTTCCGAAAACGTGATCTACGAATCCATTGAAGACCGGCGCGACCTGGAAAGCCTGTGCGGCTACGTGGTGCGCGGCATGTCTTATCCCTATGGCGATTACGACGAACGCACCATCGGTCTCTTCCGCGCCTGCGGCATTGAATACAGCCGCACCACCAAGAGCACCCAGCGGTTCGATTTCCCCACCGACCCTCTCGTCTGGCATCCCACCTGCGCTTCCCGCAAGGGCATGATGGACCGGCTGGAAGAGTTCTACACCCCGCAGCGCTATGAAAACGGCCGCCTGCTGTATGTGTGGGGCCACAGCTTTGAATTCGACCGCCCGGACTACGAAAACAGCTGGGAGGATATTGAGGAATTCTGCAAGCGCGCCGCCGGGCACGAAAACACCTGGTACGCCACCAACATCGAGATCATCGATTATATGAACGCCCAGAAAGAACTGCGCACTTCTGCCGACGGGCACATTCTGTACAACCCCACCGCCACCGATGTGTGGGTGAAAGCTGACGGCCAGCCGGTGAAAGTTCCTGCCGGGCAGACCGTGATTCTGTAAAATTCACTTTTGCCTCCGTCGTTTTTGCGGCGGAGGTGCTTTTCGAGGTAGACTATGACTCAGCAACTTCGCCCCCGGGCAAAATGGATTGCCTGGATGTGCATGATCGTTTACTTTGCCAGCTACATCATGCGCATCAACTTTACAGTTCTGCTGGTAAAAGTATGCAGCGATATGCAGGTGGAAAAAACAGCACTGGCGGTGGTGGTCACCGGCCTCACCGTTACCTACGGCATCGGGCAGATCGTCAGCGGTTTTATTGGGGATAAAATCCGTCCCCAGCTGCTGCTCTCTGCCGGGTTGGCTTCGGCAGGGCTGTGCAACATCGCCCTGTTTTTCTGCCATTCCATTCCCCTGATGACCGTTGTGTGGTGCCTGAACGGCTTTTCCCACGCCCTGATGTGGCCGCCCATGGTGCGGCTCATGTCCATGTACCTCACCGATGAAGAGTATGGCTATGCCGCGGTGCGGGCCTCCTGGGGTTCTTCCTTTGCCACCATTGTGCTGTACCTGGTGTGCCCGCTGCTTTTGCAGGTGCTGCACTGGCGGGTCATTCTGCTGCTGTGTGCCGGCGTTGGGTTGGGTATTCTGGCCCTGTGGCTGGCGGTCAACCCCAAGCTGCTCACCGAGCCCCTGCGGGATGCCCCCAAAGCAAAAAACGGCGCCGCCCAAACCGCTGCCCTGCCCGGGTTTGTGTACCTGCCCATCGGGCTCATCATGCTGGGCATTGTTCTGCAGGGTATTTTGCGGGACGGCGTGACCAACTGGATGCCCTCTTACCTGCTGGAAACCTTCCGCCTGCCGGAAGAGAATGCCATCATCGTTACGGTGGTGCTGGCGCTGTTCAGCGTGGTCAGCTTTGCTGCCTTTGATCTTCTCCACCGCAAGCTGTTCAAAAACGAGGTTTTCTGCTCCGCGGTGATTTTCATTGCCTCTGCCCTGTGTTCCGCTGCTCTGTATTTTGCCAACACACTGGGAACCACCGTAGCGTTCTCTGCTTTGCTGATGGCGGTGGTGGTGGCCTGCATGCACGGCATCAATCTCATGCTCATCACCGTGGTGCCCAAACGTTTTGCAAAAAGCGGCAAGGTCTCCACCTATTCCGGTTTGCTCAATTCCTGCACCTATGTAGGCGCGGCGCTTTCCACCTATGGTTTTGCCGTGCTGGCCGATCATTTTGGCTGGAGTTTCACCATCCTCACCTGGGTGGCGGTCTCCATCGCCGGTGCGGCGGTGTGCCTGCTGGCCACCCGCCCCTGGCAGCGTTTCCGTAAAGAGTACGCCGACAATTGAACACAAAAACAACCATGCCCGCCCAGTGTACGCTAGGCGGGTTTTTTATATGCAAAAAGAGCCCGTACAGATGTACAGGCTCTTTCAATACAATTAGAAATACAGTTTGAACTGCACCATACCGATGGAGATGATCTCGCCGCTGCGCAGACGGTTGGGAGCGAAGATACGCATGCCGCCCAGCGCGGTGCCCTGGGGAGAATCCAGGTCCTCGATGTACAGCACACCATCCTGCACAAACAGGCGGGTGTTTTTGGCAGCCATGGTGGGTTCATCCCACACAATGCCGCCGTTCATATCGGTACCAATGAACAGTTCGGTTGCCACAGCCAGCGGCTTGCGCACACGTCTGCAGCGGCCATCCAGCACTTCCAAACGAAGCGGAATGGCGGCGGCAACAAAGGCAGCCATCTTTTCGGCCATGCGGCGCTTTTTGCGGGCACGGGCCAGCAGAATAAAGAGCAGGATCAGCGCGATGATCACAACGAATACCACGACCGTCACAATATCAATGATCAGCCAGGTGGTATCATCGATGCCGGCCAGGAAACCAAGCCAGCCGGCAGCTTCCTCTTCGGCAGAACTTTCGGGCTCGGAAGAAGTATCTTCTTCGCCGGAAGAGGTACCGTCGCCGGAGGTTTCCGGCAAAGAGGAAGGCGCTTCGGAAGACTCCGGCAGGGAGCTTTCCGGCAGCGTGCTCTCGGGCTTGCTTTCAGGGGCGCTTTCCACCGTGCTTTCCGGAGCGGAAGAAGTTTCCGGCTCAGAAGACACCGTGAGATCCGGCGCATCGGAGTGTCCCAGCACAGGCACATAGCCCAAAGAAAGGACGTTTTCGATCATCTGCCCGCGCTTGATAATAAACTGCATGTCGCTGCGGCCTTCTGCCGGCACCTTGGCCGGTTTGTACACCACAGTATACAGCTCATCGGTAAAATTCAGAATAGCCTCGGCAGCTTCGCCGCTGTCACCGGTCATATGCAGGCCGTTGCCCATTTCCAGGGCAGAATCATCGGCATTGCCCACCTGGTAGGTATGGAAGACCACTTCGGGAGAGCGTTCCATACGAAGCTTCACCTGGTCAAAGGTCGGCTCCTCGTAGGTGGAATCCGGCACACCGTCGGTCACCAGGATCAGCTGCACCAGTTCACCGCGGTTGCGCTGGGAGAACCGGCAGATGTCCTGCAGGGCATCATCAATACCCTTGTACATGTTGGTGACCCACTGGTCGTACTCAATGGACTGCAGTTTCTTCATCACGGCATCTTTATCCACCGCGGCAGAAAGCTCCACTTCATAGGCATCGCCAAAGCTGGCCAGGGTGGCACGGGTATCGATCCCCGTGGATGTGAGCAGTTTGCTCACAAAGTTTTCCACGTCTTCCGTATAAGGCGGCATGGTCAAAGAACGATCCAGCAGGATGTAGTAATGGACCGGCAGGCCACTTTCGGCATACGGAACGAACTTGGCGGTGTAGTCCGGGGTATTCTGCTTGTTGTCGCCCATCTGCAACTGCACTTCCAGCGACTTATAATCGCTGCCGGCAAGGTTAAACCAGGCGAACACTTCTTCGCCCTGCACAAAACCGGCCATAGCCTGGTCGGTGGTGGCAGCGCCGGCCGGCATGCTGAACAGCAAAACCAGCACAAGCACAAGACCGAGCAAAATGTTACGTTTTTTCATCCCGGTCCTCCTCAGCGAAGAAAAATCGTCATGGCGGTCAGGTTATCCGTATCGGGACGAACGCGCTCCATAATACGAAGCAGCATCTGTTCCATCCACTCCTGTGCGGTTTCCGCTTTCAAAGAATCCACCAGGATCTCTTCCTCGTACAGATATTCCCAAAAGCCATCGGAGCAAAGCATAAATGCATCGCCCGGGCAAAGGGGCACATCGCTGCCGGCAACATCCGGCACACAATGGTTCACATCGCCCACCGCCCGCAAAAGGCTGGGGCGGTCTTCATCAAAGTTGATCTGCATCCGGCTGATTTCACCGGCGCGGAACTTCTTGTAGGT
>JAFYOA010000304.1 GCA_017547865.1 Clostridia bacterium | reverse complement strand
GTGTTTTCCTGGATATGTGTAAAAGGTTTTGACTGGTACGAAACAGGAGCATGAATTGCCTGCCTGATGTGCAGTGCGGCGGGCGCCTGTTTTATCTTTATTACCCTTTTGCGGGATCAGAGGTATTTCCGACTGCGCCTGCGCAATATGCTGGTGGTGCATTGGCGAACCTGGCTGCGCATGCTGCGGGTGGGCATTCCGGTGGGAATGGAAAGCCTGTTCACCCAGTTGGGCTATATGCTGGCCAACAGCATGGCCATTTCTTTGGGAACATTTGCCGGCAGTGTTAACCAGATCGTCAACACCTTCAATTCCTTCACTACGTTTCCGCATGCCATTTGTATTTATGTGGCGTTGTCGGCGGTGGGGCATTTGCTGGGCGCAAAGCGTTACGAAGATGCCCGCAGAGCCGGCCGGAACATCTGGTATGTCGGCTTGGTCGCCAGCCTTGTAATCGGCATTCCGGTCTGCCTGTTTGGTGAACAGCTTTGCCATATTTATTCTTCCGATCCCGAAACGATCCGCGCCTGCGCCAAAGTGATGTGGTGGCTGATCCCCATGAACCTGGCGGGTTTGACGGTGAACTGCTTTGACCCGCAGCTGCGTGCCGGCGGCGATGTGAACTACGTGATGATGAACACGCTGATCGCGGTGTGGCTGATCCGTCTGCCGCTGACGTACCTGTTCTGCTTTGTGTGGAATATGGGCGTGCCCGGTATTTTCATTGCCAATACCATTGCGCTGGTGTGCCGTGCAATTGTGGCCGGTATTCGCGTAAGCGGCAAAAAGTGGATGTACAAGAAAGTATAAGAAAAGCCTCTCTGCAAAAGCAGAGAGGCTTTTTGGCTGTTTAACGATTACGGGAGCAGAGCGCTGTACAGAGCCAGAACATCGCGGATGATGGCCTTGTCGGTATCGGTAACATAGAGGTCATCGTAGTATTCGTCGCCTTCAAAGCGAATGATCACTTCTTCGGAATCGGCAATGTCCTGCAGCATCAGCAGTTCTTCGGTATCCAGAGCCTGGTTGTAGTACAGGGGTTCGTCGTAGTATTCCCAAACAACGCCGCCGTCGTTATCGCGAACGGTATCGAAGTAGTCAAGGATTCTGTAGTACTTGTTGTTGTCGGTCACAATGGTGAGCTTTTCCCAGAACACCCAGTCATCTGCAGTGTAGTTATAACGGATGCAGATCCAGACGTTGTTGTTCTGTACGCCGATATAAGGAATGATATAGCTGCGAATGTCGATGTAATCGGGCATATCATCATGCATATACCAGGCGAGTTTTTCTACCTTGTCTTCGTCAATGGTAAAGTTAGAGAGGTATTCCTGCAGAATGCGTTCCTTCTCAGCAGCAACAAGGTCGGCCAGGGCGGCTTCGGCATCGGTAAGAGCAGCTGCATTGGTGACCAGAGCCTGGGCGTCCGGAGTCAGTGCATTGTAAAGTTCTTTGGCAGCGTTGATGGCTTCGGCAGAATCCAGCGTAACTTCGCCGATGGCATCGATGGCTTCCACAACCGCAGCGGCAGAGGTTTCCAGAATAGCGGTGTTGTAGGTTTCTCTCATGGCAGCCAGCTTATCGCCGCTTTCCTTGATCTTGGCCTGTTCATCGGCAGAGAGAGCGTTGTAGGCGGCTTCTGCAGCGAGAATGGCGGCTTCGGAATCGGCGGTGACTTCGCCAACAGCATCGATCAAAGCAACAACCTCGTCCAGCTTAGCCTGCAGTTCGGCTTCTTCCACCAGGGTTTCGTAGGTGGTTCTGTACTCGTTGAGCTTCTGGTAGTCTTTATCTACCTGTTTCTGTTCCTTTTCGGAAAGCTGGTTGTAGGCTTCTTCGGCGGCAAGAATTGCAGCTTCGGAATCCAGGGAGACGGTTCCGATCTGGCCCATGAGTTTTTCGAAATTGGTCACGGCCTCGCTTTTTCCGCAAGCGGAAAGCGAAAGACACAACGCAATGACCAAAATCAGTGCGAGCAGTTTCTTCATTTTTTTACCTCTTTCGTGTTGTTCCGTTTAACAGGAACTTTATTTCCTATAATTCTATCCTTTTAGCTCCTGTTTGTCAACGAAAAAAGGAATTATAATTCCTGTAAACGGACGTTAGGAGGCAGAATAATGCTGATTTTTGATACGCATATCATAGGAAATAAACTACTGGATGTCCGTAAACGCATGGGGATGACCCAGGCAGAGGTTGCGGAAGCAGCAGGACTTGCGGAAAGAACGTATGCGGATATTGAGCGCGGAACAGTGAACATGCGCACAGAGACATTGCTGCGGATTTGCAAAGTGCTCCACATTACACCCGATGAGGTGCTGACGGAAGAGAATGTTTCTTTATCTGCCCGGCAGGAAGAACTGTGGGAGCGGCTGAATGCCTGTAATCCCAAGGATAAAGAAACGGCGCTGCAGCTGCTTTCTGTATATTTGAAATCGCTGGATTAAGCGGTTATATGCAAACAAAAACCCGACCCATGCACGCGGCACAGGTCGGGTTCGTTTCATTTTAAAAGAGAGATTACACGCTGGCAGCCAGCTTCTTCACGTATTCGATGTTGGCCTTCAGCTTTTCATAGGTGGGCTGATCGTTGGAGAAGTCTTCCACGGAAATGGTATCGTCGTAGCCGTACTTCTTCATCACGCGGAACAGTTCCTTCAGGTCGGCCATGCCGTCCCACAGAGCGGCCTGCTGGCGGGCCCACTTCTTGCTGCCCAGTTCATCGCGGCCGGCTTCCACCAGAACAGCGTTCTTCACGTGCACGTGGGCAATGTAAGCGCCCAGCAGTTCAAAGCTCTTCTGATAATCTTCGTAGCCTTCGTTCACCATGTTGCCCGGATCGAAGATGACACCCACGTAGTTGGGGTCAAGGCCTTCCACCAGACGGTAAGCGGCGCTGGGAGAAGCGTTCAGGTTGTTCATGTGGATCTCAGTCATGATCTTCACGCCGTACTTTTTGCCGAGCTGCTCCAGCTTCTTCATGTAGCACTTGGATTCGTACATGAGTTCCTGGTAGTTGACCTGGTCATCCTTCGGGTTGTAGCTGGGCGGGAACACGCGGATCTTCTTGACGCCCATCTTCTGGGCGGCGCGCAGAACGGGCTCTACCTTTTCGTAATCGGCGGGGGCCAGGTAGGTGGTCAGAGCAAAGATCTCGATGCCGTAGCTGTCGCACAGAGCCTTCAGTTCTTCGGCCTTCTCTTCGATGGTGTCGATCTCAATGGTGCTCTCGTTGTTGCCCCAGTAGCGACGTTCGAAGGGAACGTTCTCCATCTTAACGGCAGGAATGTTGGTGACGCGCCATTCAACGCCGTCGTAACCCAGTTCCTTCAGGATCTTCAGAGTTTCTTCCGGAGTGTATTCCGGCATGCTGACGGAAAAAACACCGTATTTCATTGGTATATCCTTCTTTCTGAAATTCTTTCGCCGACTTTGTGCAGTGCGGCGTTCCTTTGTTTACTTATTATAGCACAAAAGAAATGTTCTTGCCTATCGATAGATTTCACAGGGAAAATGCCCGGTTTTAGGGAATAATACCCAAAGGCGGCCCGCAGATGCCGATTGTGTTAAGATTCTTTATACTCTGTTACAGAAACTTTCGTTTTAATGTAACAAATCAACACTGTAAACTTGTTGCTTGTGACAAAAAAGGAATATGCATTTGCTTTTCTGTGCACAATTTGCTATAATTGTTATACTTTTTAGGGATATAACCGAGGGGCATTGCTGCGCCTGTGCGGCGGTGCTTCGTTGTTTGCAACAAACGGAGGGAACCAATGAGAACCTTACGCCTGCTGACCTGGCTGACACAGCTTGGTATGTCTGTGGTGGCTCCCCTGGTCGTTTGCGTTTGGGCCGCCGTGTTTTTGCGCGGGTATTTTAACCTGGGCGATTGGGTCGTGCTGGTCGGTGTTGTGTTTGGCATTGGCAGTGCGCTGTCCGGGTTCCGCAATTCCCTGTATCTTATGCGCCGGGAGGCAGAAGCGGGAGATAAGGAAAAAGACCCGCCGCCGACAGCGTTCAACGATCATATTTGACCCCCGCGAAAGGAGCGGAACATGTATCGCAACCGGGATGTGATCCGGCAGATTGGGCGTGTGACCCTGGGCGAAGTGGTTTGTGTGGCCATAATGCTGGGCGTGTATGCGCTGCTGGGTTATTTTACTATGAAGGTTCTGCTGGGCGCCCTGTTGGGCTGCCTGCTGGCAATTCTCAATTTCTTCTTTTTAAGTATGGCGGTGACCCGGGCGATTGACCGGGCAACAACCACCGGAGAGGCCGCCAAGGCCAAGCTTTCTGTGCAGTCTTCTTCTACTTTGCGGCTGCTGGCTATGGCTGTTGTTTTGTTTATCGCATTTCAGGCTGATGTGTGCGACCCGCTGGCATCGCTTTTGCCGCTGCTGTTTTTGCAGATCAGCATGAATATCATGGAATTTTTCCGTAAGGATGGTGAAAAGAGCAAGTGAACGGACCATTTATTTATTTTACAATCCCGATCTTCGGCGGTATTCCGATCACCCAGACCGCGGTCTCCTCTTTTGTGGTGATGGTACTGGTGTGCAGCGTGGGTGCCTGGCTGGGCCACGACCTGAAGACCCGACCGAGCAAAAAACAGGTGCTGGCCGAAAAGGTGATCACGATGCTGTATAACCTGGTGGAAGGCACCATGGGCAAGCACAACGGCCACTGGGCTCCGTACATCGGTGCGCTGTTTATGTCTTCTCTGGGTGGTTCTCTCATCGGTATGACCGGTATCTTCAAATCGGCTACGGCAGATCTTTCCACTACCCTGGTGTGGGCTTTGATGACCACCGGCCTGGTGTGGTACTGGTCCATTCGTACCAACGGCTTTATCAACTGGCTGAAAGGCTTCTGCGAGCCTGTCATCGTCATGCTGCCGATGAACATCGTGGGCGAGATCGCCCAGCCTGTTTCCATGGCGTTCCGTCATTTCGGCAACATCATGGGCGGCGGCGTGCTTATGTCTCTTCTGTACACTGCCCTGGGCGCCGGTTCTGCCGCGCTGCTTAGCCTGGTGGGTTCCAATATCATCGTTTCTGCGGTGGTGCTGGTGCTGGGTGTTGCCCTGCTGGTGTATGCCTTTACAAAGAAAAAGCTGGTCGCCAAGATTTTCGGCTTTGTGGTGACTGCCACCGGTGCGCTGGCTGTGCTGGAATGCCTGCAGATCCTCACCGGTGTTCCGTATCTCACCGTGGGTATCCCCGGTATCCTCAGCCTGTATTTCGATGTTTTCTCCGGCGGCGTGCAGGCCCTGGTGTTCAGCCTGCTGACCATGGTGTATGTGGGCAATGCTCTGCCCGAACCCGAAGAGAAGGCTGCTGAATAAGGAATTCGAATCGCGTAAGCGATGTGAATCATAAAAAACTGTAAATTATTTTTTAGGAGGCAACTACAATGGAAGAAGCAATCGTGAAAGCTGCATGTGCAATCGGTGCGGGTATCGCCATGGGTTTTGGCGCTATCGGTCCTGCTATCGGTGAAGGTAACGCTGTCGGTAAGGCTCTGGAAGGCATGGCTCGTCAGCCCGAAGCTGCCGGTCTGCTGCGTACCAACATGATCCTGGGCTGCGGTATTACCGAATCCACCGGTATCTACTCTCTGGTTATCGCTCTGCTGCTGCTGTTCGTTTTCTAATTAAAAACCAACAGAACAAACGGCAAGAAAGGAGCGACCGGTTTGTCAGGCTTTGAAAATATTGTCGGTGTAAACCCTTGGACCGCGTTGTTCACGTTCTGCAACATGCTCATCTCTTTTTATGTGCTGGGTAAGTTTACCATCAAGCCCATCAAAAAGATGATCGACGACCGTCAGAATGAGATCGATGCTCTGTATGCGGATGCCGACAATGCCAAAAAAGAAGCACAGACGATGGAAGCGGAATATCGTACCCACCTCAACGAAGCCAAACAGGAGCGCGAAGAGATCCTGCGCGAGGCCAACGCCCGCGCCCTGAAGCGTGAGCAGGAGATCATCGATGCTGCCCGTGCCGATGCGGAAGCCCTGCGGGAAAAAGCCCGTGCGGACATTGCGCAGGAGCGTAAAAAGGCTGTCAACGAGATCAAGGATGATATTTCTGTCATCGCCATCGACATCGCATCCAAGGTAACGGAAAAAGAAATCGACGAGAAGAAGCACGAAGCTCTCATCGAAGATTTCATTCGGAAAATGGGTGATGCATCATGACGCGTACGGCAAAGACCTACGGCGGGGCACTGTATGACCTGGCCGCAGAGGAAGGCCGCGCAGAGCTGATCCTGCAGGAAATGCTGACGCTGAACACAGCGTTTGAACAGGAGCCCGGTTTTGTTTATCTGCTGGGCACGCCTTCTGTTTCCAAAGAAGAGCGCTGCAAGATCCTGGACGACAGCTTCCGCGGGAAGATCGACAGCTATCTGCTGAATTTTATGAAGATCCTGTGCGAGAACGGCACCATTCGCCAGTTTTCCGGCTGCATGCAGGAATTTAAACACCGCTATAACGAAGACAACGGTATTTTGGAAGTAAAGGCCATTACCGCCGTGCCCATGAACGGTACTCTGGTGGAAAAGCTGAGCGCCAAACTGGCCGAAGTGACCGGCAAGCGGATTGATTTGACCTGCAAAGTAGACCCTGCCTGCCTGGGCGGCGTACGCCTGGAAATGGAAGGCGAGCAGCTGGACGGCACCGTGCAGAACCGCCTGGATAACATTCGCCGCCAGCTGACGGAAACCGTGCTGTAATGCGGCTTTACCCCGGGGAAGTTTCCCCGACCCTCACAAACAGAAAGTGGGCGAGACTATGGAATTAAGACCGGAAGAAATATCCAAAATTATCCGGGCTCAAATAAAAAATTACGAAAATAAGATCGAGCACGATGAGACCGGCACGGTCATTCTGGTTGGCGACGGCATTGCCCGTGCCTCCGGTTTGGAAAAGTGCATGGTCAACGAGCTGGTGGAATTCCCCAACGGCGAATTCGGCATGGCGCAGAACCTGGAAGAGAACTCTGTGTCCATCGTTATGCTGGGCAGCGATACCGGCATTAAAGAAGGCGACGTTGTAAAGCGCACCGGCCGTGTTGTGTCCGTGCCCGTGGGCGAAGGCCTCATTGGCCGCGTTGTGGATGCTCTGGGTCAGCCCATCGACGGCAAGGGTGCCATCGATGCCGCCGGCTATCGTCCCATCGAAAGCCCCGCGCCCG
>JAFYOA010000303.1 GCA_017547865.1 Clostridia bacterium | reverse complement strand
CTGATATTTGCTGGTATCGCCGTTGTACTGGCTCTTGCTCTGGAAAAAGATAACGCCAAGCGCGGTGCTATGGCCCAGGGCATGTTCCGCAGTAACTTTGTTATCTTCGGCCTTCCTGTCGCCACTTCCCTGTTCGGTGATGAAGCAGCCGCAAAAGCTTCTATTCTGATTGCTGTAGCCGTACCGATGTTCAACGTACTGGCCGTGGTCGTGCTCACTATTTTTGGCAGCGGCACTTTTAATGTTAAGAAGATCGTAAAAGGGGTTGTAACCAATCCGCTGATCATCGCTTCCGTTATCGGTCTCATTTTCCTTGCCACCGGCATTACGCTGCCCAGCCAGGTACATACCGTAGTAAAAGATCTTGGCAAAATCGCCACGCCTCTTGCCTTTATCCTGCTGGGTGCCTCCTTCCACTTCGATGAAGTACATCAGTATCTCAAGCACCTCACGGTTTCCCTTTCCATGCGCCTGGTATTCTTCCCCCTGCTCACCATGGCAGCGGCTATTCTTCTCGGCTTCCGTAACGCAGAGCTGGCTATTCTTCTCACCATGTCCGGTGCTCCGGTTGCGGTTTCCTCTTATACCATGGCACAGCAGATGGGTTCAGATGATAAACTCGCCGGTCAGCTCGTGGTGCTCAGCTCCGTTCTTTGCATTATCACCATGTTCCTGTGGATCTTTACCCTGAAGCAGTTCGCTTTCATGTAATTTCATTTCTCACATCATCTAAGGAGGCTTTTCCATGCCGAAAAACAACCGGGTTTCCATGCCCTCCATCCGAAGACTTCCGCGCTATTATCGCTTTTTGAAAGAACTGCAGAATAATGGTATAACCCGCATTTCATCCATGGAATTGGCTGAAAGAATGGGGCTTACTGCCTCTCAGATTCGGCAGGATTTCAATCGGTTCGGAGATTTTGGGCAGCAGGGCTATGGCTACAATGTGGAGAATCTGGTACAGAAAATCGGCGAGATTTTAGGCCTCCATCGTCGCAGCAAATGCATTCTCATTGGCGCCGGCAATCTCGGCAAAGCACTGATCAACCAGCTGGATTTTGAAGAACTCGGTTTTGAGTTGATCGGCGCCTTTGATATTTCCGCCGATGTGATCGGGCAAACAATCAATGGGTATACCATTTTGGATTATACCGATATCGGTGAGTTCTGTGTTGCGCATCATCCGGAAATGGCGATCCTTTGCGTACCGCGTAACGCAGCCGAGGCCGTTGCCAGCAAGCTTTTCTTCCTGGATGTAACCTGCTTCTGGAACTTCAGCCACAAAGACATTTCTCTTACGCACAAAAACATACTGGTAGAGAACGTCCATTTGAACGATAGTTTGATGACGCTCAGCTATAAACTCAGCCAGCAAAAGAGCGAATAACCACTGCGAATCATACATAAAAACCGCCGTCTTCCAGCAGGAAACGGCGGTTTTCATTCATTTATTCATATTTAACAATGACCACCGACTCGATAATCATATCTTCCAGCGGCTTATTGCTGTCATTCACAGCTGTACCGGCAATGGCATCCAACACATCCAGGCCTTCAAATACCTGAGCAAATACGGTATGGCCATTTCCTGTGGTGCTATACCATCCATCCAAAGTGGGATTTCCGCCATACTCAGTATACAAGTCTTTGGCCTCATCCGGCATCTTATCCGTATCCACAAAGCTACCAAAACGAGAATTAGCGGCTTCCATGCTGGGCTTATAATATCCTTCATACACCAGTTCATAATAAGTTTCCCAACCATAGAAAGCTTCCGGCGTAGCCTGGTTAATGAAGAACTGAGAACCGTTGGTATTGGCACCTGCGTTAGCCATGGAAACAGAACCACGGATATTCAGCAGATTGGGAGCAAACTCGTCCAAGAAAGCCTCTCCCCAAATACTGGCACCACCGGCATTTGTACCTGTACCGGAACCGGTCTGGATCATAAAGTTATTGATTACACGATAAAAGATCTGGCCATCAAAGAAACCGGTCTTTGCCAAGGCTTTAAAATTATACACAGCCTTGGGAGCGGCAGCATCGAAGAAACGCATCTTCATCACACCCTTGTTGGTGGTGATCACCGCGATCTCTTCCCCTTTCTCGGGCAGATCCAGCTGGTAGCCAATGGGCAATTTAAAACTTGACGTATCGGATTTCAGTTCCGACATTTCAAGCAGCCGTTCTTCCTTACCCGAGGTATCGCCCTGGGTACAGGCAGCTAACGTGAACAGCAGCACAAAAGCAAGCAAAAGCGAAACATACGGTTTGATTCGATTCATATCCATTCTCCTTTGGGAATATGATAGTTTGTGTAATGTGTATCATTATAACGTATCGTGCGAAAAAGTGCAACCGCACATTTGGTTGTTGCAGTAATTTTATAGATACACGATTCATAGAATACAGACAGATAGGAGGCTGAAACACATGAGATTTCATCCCGAAGGAATCCTGATCGATCTATCGGAGAATCGAGCTGCAGTCGCATCTGCATCCGCACTGGCCGAAAGCTGCAAAACCGGCAGGATTTTGGAATCCAAAGCAATTTTATGTGACCAGGAACACAATCTGATCGTTGACTTGAACGGGATACGCGGAATTATTCCACGAGATGAAGGGGCCATCGGCATTCGCGAAGGGAATGTACGCGATATCGCTATCATTTCCAGAGTCAACCGACCGGTGTGCTTTGTTATAGAAGAGCTTTTCACAGCTTCAGATGGAAACGCTACCGCCATTCTTTCACGAAGAAAGGCCCAGGAACTGTGCCATCGCCATTTTATTTCCCGATTGCTCCCCGGTGATATTCTGGATGCCCGTGTTACGCATTTGGAACCATTCGGCGCATTCTGCGATATTGGCTGTGGGATTGTTGCTCTTCTCCCGATTGACGCCATTTCCATTTCGCGCATCAACCACCCAAAAGAACGATTCTGCACCGATATGCGCATTCGGGCAGTGGTTCGTCAAATAGAAAACGGAAGAATTACATTAAGCCACAAAGAACTACTGGGAACGTGGGAAGAAAATGCTGCTTGCTTTTGTCCGGGAGAGACTGTACGCGGTGTGATCCGCAGTGTTGAGTCCTATGGTGTATTCGTGGAGTTGGCACCAAATCTCGCCGGGCTTGCAGAATACAAAGCCGACGCTCAGCCGGGCTTGACAGCAAGTGTCTTTATCAAGAGTATCTTACCGGACAAAATGAAGATTAAGCTCATCATCATT
>JAFYOA010000302.1 GCA_017547865.1 Clostridia bacterium | reverse complement strand
GTCAATTTGTATTCTTTGGCGTTATCGCCCACATGCTGCACCATGCTGCGCAGGTCTTTCAAATCGATCAGCAGCAGGCCTTTTTCATCGGCTACACGGAACACAATACGCAGCACACCGGTCTGGGTATCGTTCAGATCCAGCAGGCGGGACAGCAGTTCCGGACCCATTTCGGAAATGGTGGTGCGCACCGGCAGTCCCTGCTTTCCGTACACATCCCAAAACGTCACGGGGTAGGTTTTGTACTCAAAGTTTTCAATGCCCATGGTATCAATGCTGCGGCGAATATGCTTGTTCTCACTGCCCGGGGCACACATGCCGCTCAGGTCGCCTTTGATATCGGCCACAAACACCGGTACACCCATATCGCTGAAGGACTCTGCCAGCACTTTCAGGGTAACGGTTTTGCCTGTACCGGTGGCACCGGCAATCAAACCATGGCGGTTGGCCATAGCGGGCTCCAGGTACACACGTTTTTCTCCCGTTGCCAGCCATACTTTATGTTCATCTTTCAAATACATATCGGTTCCTCCGCTGCGCAAAACTCTTTTCTTCTATTATACATTTTTTTCTTCGCTTTGCAAGAAAAAGCTGCTGCGCGGGTGCACAGCAGCTTTGGTTTACCAGCAAATGCCTGCCTCGGTGGGCAGTTTGCCTTCCTTATAACAATTGCGGAACAGCGTCTCCACATCGTTGAGGTAGTACATAGTGTCGCCGTCCAGATCGTATTTGGTCACGCAGGCGCGGTCCACATCTTTCACCGGCAGCTTGGCCAGAGTCTCAATCACCCGCAGGTGGGTCATGGCCGCCTGCACGGTGCACACCGGGTGGCCGCCGTTTTTCACGCAGTCCACCGTATCATGGAACTTCTTTTTATGGTCCACATCCAGCCGGCCGTAGTTTTCTTTGGTGCCGTCGTTCCACACCACAATGTAGTCCTCCGGGTGTTCCCCTTCGGTCTCGTGCAGGTAAATGGTGGCCTTTTCAAACTTGAATTCAGAATACGGCCCCATAATGGCATCTTTGCAGTTGTGGGTGGTGCAATAGAATACCGGCACGCCGGCAGTGGTCTCTACCCGCACACCCACGGTGTCAAAGTTCTCTACAATGGGGTTCACGCGGTAAAGTTCGGCATCCACCTTCACCACGTCGGCAGCGGTGTCGATGGTATCGCCCAAAAGGAAAAGCATATTCTGGAACTGGTGGGCGTTGGAGTTGTTCAGCGGGCTGTCGTTGACGGCATGGCCGTTCACCGTTCTTTTACCGGCCCAGTTGTTACGGCCGTAGTATTTATCGCCCCGGCGGTAACCGTGGTAACCGCGCATATACACCGGCTTACCAAATTTACCCGCCAGAATATCCCGTTTGATGGCCAGCACGGCATCGCCGTAATTGGTTTGGTAGCCCACCGACACAAAACAGCCGCTGGCCTTTTCGGCAGCAATCAGTTCTTCCGCTTCTTCCAAAGAAGTGCACACCGGCTTTTCCACCAGCACATTGGAGCCATGAGCCAGGCACTGCAGCACCTGGGGATGGTGCAGATGGATCGGTGTGGAAATGATCGCCAGATCGGCGGTGTGTTCTTTATAAAAATCTTCAATGTTCCGGTACACCGGAATATTCTTTTCTTTAATGATCGGGTATACATTCTCAATGCCCGGGGCCACTTCGCAAATGCCTTCCAGCACCAGGTCGGCATCGGTGTTCTCGGCCATACGGTTCATATACACATGGCCATAGCCACCGGCACCCACAATAAACAGTTTCATCGTTTCCATAGCGATTCCTCCTTTGCTTCTTACCAAGATTATAGCATGTTTTTTGAAAATTCCAACAGTCTTTTTTGTTTTTTCATAGGTAAAAACCGCCGGCAGAATTTCTCCCGCCGACGGTCCTTTTTATTTCTGTGCATTTTTCTCTGCGGTATGCACCAGCATAAAGTGCAGCACCACCACCGCCGCCAGCATAATGGCAGAGAACACGATGGCAACATCGTAACTGCCAGTGAAATCGAACACGATACCCCAGGCGGGATTGGAAATAATGGTGCCCATGGAGCCGAACATGGAAAGGAAGCCCCACACGGCAGCAAAGTTATACACGCTCACCACGCGGGTGGTTGCCAGGGGCATCATCGTGGTATAAATGCCCAGGCCCACCGCCAGCAGCACCAGGCCGGGGTATGCCGTGGCCTTAAAGAACAGCAGCACATAGCTGAGAGAGAACATGGAAATGGTGATGACACCGCCCCACTTAACGCCCACAGAGCTGTACAAAATACCCTGCAGAATTTTGCCCAGCGCCAGCATGGCGGTCATCAAAGACATCATACCGGCCACCTCGGCAGAGGAGAAGCCTTTTTCTCCCAGCACCGCCGGCACCTGCTGCAGAATACCGCAGCCTGCCGCCAGCAGGCACATCAGCAGCGCCAGCAGGTACACCCGGGGGTCTTTGAACATAGCGCTCTTATCTTCGGTGGTTTCTTTTACTTTCACCGTTACAGAAGCGACTTTTTCTTTGCCGAGCAGCAGCCACGAGAGCAGCAGCAATACCAGCCAGGCCGTACCCAGCACGCGGTAGCCCATGCGCCAACCAAGGTTTTCCATAATACCGGGCATCACCGCACTGGTGAGCATACCGCCCACGCCGGAACCGGCCATGACAACACCCAGCAGCGCAGACATTACTTTCGGTTCAAAGTTCTTCTGCATGATCACATTGGCACACAGAGAGAGCATCGTGCCCGCGAACACGCCCATCAAAGCAGCAATGCAGTAGAACATCCACAGGTGGCTGGAAAAAGAAAACAGCCACATACCGCCGCCGCCCCAAACCGCACTGAGCAGCAGCAGCGGCTTTACGCCGATTTTGCCTACGGCGCGCCCAACAAACGGCACCGTAATTGCACCCACGGCGGTAAGAATACTATAATAGGTTGTAAAACTTCCGCGGCCCACACCCAGCGCTTCCGAAACCGGAGCAACAAAAAAGCTGAAGCCTGTGGAAATGAAAGAAAACGCCATCATTACCAGAAAAGCCGATACCGCCGGAAAATACATCCTGATTTTTTTCATTTCTGCACACCCACCCATCGTTTTTTCAAGAATATATAAGTAATATTATAATCATACCATTTCCGGGGCAGTATGGCAATGGCTGTCCCTCTTTTTCGTCCATATGCACAAGTGCGCATTCGGCTCCTTTGCAAGCACTTTTCTTTTCAAAAATACCCCACTCAATAAAAAGCGGGTACAAACAGCAAAACCCGGAAGGCGTTTGCCTCCCGGGTAAACTATCAAGCTTTAAAGCCGCCCACACCAAATCCGCCGGGGCCGCAGTGGGT
>JAFYOA010000024.1 GCA_017547865.1 Clostridia bacterium | reverse complement strand
TTTCCCTCGCTACCCTGGGAGATTCCGACCAAATGCAGGTGGGCCAGCCAGTGTACGCCATTGGCAACCCGCTGGGTGAATTGGAATATACCATGACCGGCGGCATTGTAAGCGCGCTGGACCGTGAAATCCGCACGGAAGAGGCCGTGGCCATCAACATGTTCCAGATCGATGCAGCGGTGAATTCCGGCAATTCCGGCGGACCGGTGTACGATGCGGCCGGTCGGGTCATCGGCATCGTCACAGCGAAATACTCGGAATCCGGTGTGGAAGGGCTTGGTTTTGCGGTGCCCATCAATGATGCGGTGACCATTGCCCAGCAGCTGATGGAGAACGGCTATGTGACCGGCAAGGCTTATCTGGGCGTTTCTGTGCAGGATATTGACCGCCGCTACGCTGAATATTACAATATGCCCCGGGGTGCGTATATCACCGGTGTGGAAGAAGATTCCTGCGCCCAAAAGGCCGGGCTGAGCGCCGGTGATGTGATCACCGCGGTGGCAGGAGTACAGATCGTTTCCACACAGGAGCTGAAAGCCGCCCTGCGCGCCCACAGCGCCGGTGAAACGGTGGAGCTGACCGTGTACCGCGCCGGGGTGCAAAGCGCCGTACAGGTCATTCTGGACGAATATATTCCCCAGGAAAACACCGTGCCGCCCTTGCAGACCAGATAAAAATATTTTTCCTAAAAAATGAACTCCGCCGGCCCAGTGGGTCAGCGGAGCTTTTCTTATAAATGCAAATCAGAAGTTCAGGGTAGCGGAACGGCCATCGTAGGCAACAGACTTGCAATCCAGGGTCACTTCATCCATGGCGGCGAAGTATTCTTCCTTGGAAGCGTAGATAGGCTTGGCGTTGGCGATGACTTCCTTTGCCTTTTCGGCGCCGTTTTCCAGCAGCATTTTGGTGAGAGCCAGCTGGGCTTTGGCGGAATTCATGCAGGCGCTTTCAAAATCGGTGATGAAGTAATCGGCGCCGTGGCCGGTACCGGAGGCACCCGCGCAGTGGGGATGCACCACAGGCATAATGGTGGAAAGGTCGCCCATATCGGTGCAGCCGGTGCCCCAGCCATCGCTTTCCTTCACATTTTCGGCGGGAACAACGGTACGCATGGCGTCGGCCATGTACTTGGAGAGCAACGGGTCGTTGTTCAGCGGAGCATAACCCGGACGGTCGCACAGGGTAACATTGGCACCCATAGCAACAGCAGCGCCGGCCAGGGCACGGTTCACCCGCACGTTGGCTTCGGAGATGGAATCCATGGGAGCGCCGCGAACGTAGCTTTCCAGCTTAACGGTATCGGGAATGGCGTTGACGGCGATGCCGCCGGCGGTGATGATGGGATGCACACGGATGTGATCTTCATCCTTAAAGGTTTCACGCAGGGAGTTGATAGCGGAAAGGCCCAGATTAGCAGCATACAGAGCGTTGATACCCTGGTGAGGGCCACCGCCGGCATGGGATGCCTTGCCGTGGTAAATGATGCTCTTGGTAACGCAGCCGTTGTTGCCCTTATGCACGCCAAAGGTGCCAGGTTCTCCGCCGCCGGTGTGGATCATGTAAGCGATATCGCAGCCATCGAAATAACCGCGGTAGAGGAATTCGGGCTTGCCGCCGAAATAGCGGATGATGCCCTGCTTGCGCAGTTCTTCACGGTAACCGATCTCGATGAGTTCTTCGGCAGGCACCATGCACAGGCGGATGGAGCCGCAGAGGTCATCCAGCACGCCGGGTTCTTTCAGGGCAGCGGCAATGCCCAACAGGGCAGCGCCCTGGGCACAGTGACCACAGGCATGCACAGCGCCGGTTTCCGGGTCGGCTTCCGGGTGTTCCAGGCAAAGAAGAGAGTCCAGCTCAGCCAGAATGAGGATCTTGGGGCCTGGACGGCCGGTATCCAGATCGGTGTAGAAGCCCGGGATGTTCCCTGCCATGGTGAGCGTATAGCCCAGCTTTTCATAGATATTCTTCAGGTATTCCTGGGATTTCCATTCACGGTAGCCGGTCTCCGGGTTTTTCCAGAGATAATCCAGGGCATCCTGCATTTCCTGGCGGTATTTTTCAGCCGCGGCAAACAGTTTTTCCATTTTTATTTCCTCCTTACGGATTGAACGTAAACGTTGCGGTAAAGCCATTGTCAGCCTTCACAGCAAGATCAATAACCTTGACGACATTCACCTTGGCAGCACCGTCTTCACCGGCGCCGCGGGTGTAACTGGCCTCCAGCACCTGGGCGGTGAAGGCGGGATCAAAGTTCATGGTCAAGGTTTCTTCCCCAACCTGAACGGTGGCGGTTCCGTTGCCCAGGGTCACTTCACCACGGGTGATGAAACGCTCGTGCACTTCGTGGGCGCCATCGGTAAAGGTATAGGCATCGGTCAGCGTGGTAATACCGGCAGCTTTATCAAAGCTCACGGTACGCTTCAGCGCAGGCATATAATCCAGGCCATAGGCACCGGCCATGTTCATGGAGATACCGGTATCACTTACAACCACATCGGAAGCAGCCGCTTCCTCACCGGCGTTCTGCACCTGGCCGTCAATCATGGGCACGCTGTGGCCCTGAGAACCGGCCGGGAAGATGGTATAGCGAAGCTCGGAGAAATACTGGCGGCTGTATTCGCCGGGTCCCAGGTCTTCAAACAGTTCTTCGCCGTTTTTAAAGATTTGGAAGCTGCCCACATCGTTGTGGTTGTGGGGTTCGGCGTTGTGGCCGGCCTTGGCGGCAAGGCCAATGTCATGGGCGCCGCTGCAAATGTACCACTGGGCGTCTTCCAGCGGGTAACAGCCGTACACTTCGGGAATATTGGAGGTATCTGCCGTCCACAGCAGGTCGCGCAGGTTATTACTCCAGCGGTAGCAGGTATCCACATTGAAATCACCCATGGCGCAGGCCGGGGGCAGCACAACATCTTCATACTTACGGCTGAGGTAAGAGGCAAGACCGGGATGGTAAACACCGTGGCTGCCGCCATCGGAGAAGCTGACGGTACGGCCGCCCTTGAAAAAGCACTTCTGCTGGAAGGCAGCAATTTTTGCCACGATGGGCTCATCGAAGAGGTTCAGCTCACCCTTGGTACGCTGCTGCAGCAGATCGGCAAAGCTGACAAAATAGCTGAATCCGTAATCCCAGTAGCCAATGCCCTCCAGGCAGGCGCCGTCCGCAGAGAAGCGCTGCAGGAAGGTGTCGAAGGCGGGCAGAATACGCTCCAGCACTTCGGCCAGATGAGCGTTGTCTTCAATGGCATGAATAGCGGCCATACCAACAGAACCGGCGCATACGGCGGCCCAGTTGCTCTTGGTGCTCATCCAGCCGTAGGTATCGGTGATCACCTGGTGGAACACGCGTTCTTCCACCAGATAGGCAATGCGCTTCTTGACAATGGGTGCCAGCTTATCGCCGACGATAGCCACGATCTCGCAAAGGGCATCGGCTGTTTCGGAAGCGAACAGGTCCACCATATAGTCGCCATTCTCCAGCTTATCGATGAAGGCGTTTTCACCCTCGCCGCGCTTCAGGTGCGCAGGAAGAGACCAGGTGTATTCATCGCACACAGCCCACAGCACGTCTTCCAGCTCGTGAATATCCTCTTCTTTGCCATAGAGCCAGGACATGAGCGCAAAAGCAGCCATACGGCCGCGGCGGGGGAAGTAACCGGTCACTTTATCGCCTTCAAAAATAAAACGGTTGCCGGTCTCGTGGAACAGCTTGAAATTGGAATAAGGCAGCACGGAAATAGGTGTGCCGCGGTGCTTGGCGGCGGTTTTCTCAAGAGAAGCCAGGTACTTCTTCAAAGAAGGATTGGCCAGAATTTCCTGTTTTTTACTTTCGGGAATGGAAAGATCCACGGTTCCCACCTTGTTGAGAACAGCCAGGATCTCGTCTTTTTTCATATGCATATTCATATACAAACACCTCCTTGTGTTTGAGTTGACTATAGCACAACCGGCAAAAGATTGCAATATAGAAATAAGAAAAAGGGCACGAAAAATTCCGTGCCCTGTATATAGTTTGGTTTTACGGAGTAACAATGAACGCAGCAGTAAAAGTACCCTGTGCCCTGGTCACCAGATCGAGCTTTTTCACAGTGGTGGGCTGGGCTTCGTGGTTGGAAAAGACCTCTTCGGCCACTTCCACTGTGAACAGAGCGGGATCGTAGGAAAGGGTCATGACATCCTCACCCATCTTCACGGCAATACAGCCGGGCTCTGCGGTGATCTCACCGAACACCATGAAACGCTCGCGAATCTCGTGCTCCCCAACCAGTTCAAATGTATCTGTAAGGGTGGTCGTGCCGGCGGCGCGGTCAAATTTCACAACGCGCTGCAGAGACGGCAGGAATTCCAGCCCATAGGCCGGGGCAATATCCATGGCAATGCCGGTTTCGTCCACCGTCACATTGCAGGCGGCGTATTCTTCGCCGGCCTTCTGCACGCAGCCATCCACCAGCGGCACACTGTGACCATGAGAACCGTTCACCAGGTGGTCGTAGCGGGTATCTGCCGCAAAATACTGGCGGGTATATTCGCCGCTGCCCAAATCGGAGAAGAACTCTTCCCCGTTCATAAAAATCTGGAAGCTGCCCACATCGTTGTGGTTATGGGGTTCGGCATTGTGGCCGCCCTTGGCGGCAATACCCACGCCGTTTGCGGCGCTGCACAGGTACCACTGGGCATCTTCCAGCGGGTAGCAGCCATAGGCGTCCCCTACATCGGGCACGTCTTCCACCCACAGCAGGGTGCGGAAGCTGCCGCTCCAGCTGTGACCGTCATATGCATACAGTTCGGCAGTCGGCGGCTGAATGGTATCCGCATACTTGCGGTACAGGTAGCAGTTCAGGCCGTTGCGCACGTACTTGCCGTGGCTGCTGCCATCGGAGAAGCTGACGGTTCTGCCGCCCTTGAAGAAGCATTTCTGCTGAAACGCAGCCACCTTGGGCACACGGGGATCGTCGAACAGATCGATCTCACCCTTGGTGCGCTGCAGCAGAGTATCTGCCAAATGGGTGAAGAAGCTGAAACCATACCCCCAGTAGCCAATGCCTTCCAGGCAGGCGCCATCCTTGGAAAAGCCCTGCAGGAACGTATCGCAGGCAGGCAAAATGCGTGCCAACACTTCGGCCAGGTGGGCGTTGTCTTCAATGGCATAGATAGCAGCCATACCAACAGACCCGGCACACACGGTGGCCCAGTTGCCCTTGTTGCTCATCCAGCCAAAGGTGTTCTGCAGCACCTGGGAGAAGGTGCGTTCTTCCAGCAGATGGGCAATGCGCTTGCGGATGATGGGCGCCAGCTTATCCCCCATGTGGAAAGAAATCTCTGCCAAAGCATCGGCGGTCTCGGCGGCAAACAGGTCCACCATATAGTCGCCGTTTTCCAGCTTATCCACAAAGGCGTTTTCGCCCTCACCGCGCTTCAGGTGCGCAGGCAAAGACCAGGTATATTCATCGCATACAGCCCACAGGGCATCTTCCATTTCGCTGATGTCCTCTTCTCTGCCATACAGCCAGGCCAGCTTGGAGAAAGAATGCAGGCGGCTGCGCCGGGGGAAGTAACCAGTCACCGGATCGCTCTGGGCTTTTTCGCGGTCGCCGGTTTCGTGGAACAGCTTGAAGCTGGAATAGGGCAACACCGGAATGGGCGTGCCGCGGTATTGTTCTGCACAATCGGCAATCATCTTCAAATAATCCTGCAAAAGAGGATTGGCGATGACCGCCTGCTTTTTGCTTTCGGGAATGGAAAGATCGACCTTGCCGACTTTATTAAGAATGGCGAGGATCTCTTCTTTTGTCATGTAGTAATTCATATACAACACCTCCTGTGTCTGCCATGAATATAGCACATTGTGAACGGGAAAGCAAGCAAAAAAGAAAAATGCCCCGGCCACAGCAAATTGCCGGGCCGGGGTCGGTACAGATTAATATTCTTTCAGCGCGGCGCCGACAGGAACCAACCGGAACGCACAGGCAAGCTTGCCGCTCGCCTTCGCTACAAAATCCACGGTGAAAAGGTGCTTTTGAATACCAAAGTGCGCGGAATAGGAAACCGGGGTGATCACGGGCGTAAAGACCGCGGGATCGTAACAAATGGACTGGGTGTTCTTCCCCATGCGCAGCACAACACGGTCGCCATCCAGCTGCACGGAACCATACGTGATAAAGCGCTCGGTCACTTCGTGCTCGGCGTCATCGGCAAACTCAAAAGCATCGGTCAGCGTGGTGATCCCTGCTTCGGCATCAAAGCACACGGTACGCTTCAGAGAGGGCATAAAATCCAGAGCATAGGCCGGGGCAATGTCCATGGCAATGCCGCTTTCATCGATGGTGACATCTTTGGCGCAGGCATCTTCGCCTTCTTTCTGGGTAAGGCCATCGATCATCGGCACGGTATGTCCCTGCGAACCGCAGGTGAGGTAGGTGTAGCGAAGATCGCCAAAATACTGGCGGGTGTATTCACCGGAGCCGAGGTCGGAGATGATCTCTTCACCGTTCATATACACCAGGAAGTTGCCCACATCGTTGTGGTTATGGGGTTCATCGTTGTGGCCGCCCTTGGCCGCAATGCCCACGCCGTTTTTGCTGTTGTTGATATACCACTGGGCGGCGGGCAGCATATGGCAGGTGTATTCGATCTTGCTGTCGTCCACTTCATCCACAGCCCACACAAGGTTACGCAGAATATTGCTCCAGCGATGGCAATGGTCATCGTTGAAATCCTGCTGGCTGTTGGCAGCGGGCGGAATCACCAGGTCATCGAACTTATGGCTGAGGTAAGACGTGAGGCCAACCTGGTAGGTGGAACGGCTGCCGCCATCGGAGAAGCTGATGGTGCGGCCGCCCGGGAAATAGCACTTCTGCTGGAAGCCGGCGACCTTCTTTACAAAGGGATCGGCGAACATATCCAGCTCGCCGTTGGTACGGCGATACAGCAGATCGGCAAAGCTGACAAAATAGCTGAAACCGTAGTTCCAGTAGCCAATGCCCTCAAGGCAGGAACCATCCGCGGCAAAGCTTGAGAGGAAAGCGGAAAACGCGGGCAGAATACGTTCCAGAACGGCGGCGAGGTGCTCGTTATCTTCAATGGCATAAATGGCGGCCATACCCACAGAACCGGCACACACGGCCGCCCAGTTGTTGGGTTTGGACATCCAGCCAAAGCGGTCGTTCAGCACGCGGGAGAAGATGCGCTCTTCCAGCAGATAAGCAATGCGCTTGCGGATGATCTCCGGCAGGCGATCACCAAGAAGGAAAACGGTTTCAGCCAGGCAGTCGCCAGTCTCGCTGGCGAAAAGATCCACCATAAAATCGTCGTTTTCCAGCTTGTCAACAAAGGCGTTCTGGCCTTCCCAGCGCTTCAGGTGGGCAGGCACCGCCCAGGTGTATTCATCGCACACAGCCCACAGAACATCCTCCAGTTCGTGCAGGTCCTCTTCCCTTTCGTACAGCCAGGAAAGGATGGAGAACGCAGCCATACGGCCACGGCGGGGGAAGTAACCGCGGTCACTGTCTTCATAGTACCAGCGGTCACCGGTTTCGTAGAACATTTTAAAATAAGAATACGGCAGAGCGGGAATGGCGGTACCGCGGCAGTTTTCTGCAAAATCGGTAATAGACTGCAGATAAGGCGCGATAAACTTGTTGGTGGGAATGGAAAGGCGCACGCTTTCCGGAATGGAAAGATCGGCCTTGCCGACTTTTTTTAGAACAGCCAGAATTTCTTCTTTGGTCATTTGATAATTCATATACAACACCTCCGGGAGTGGTTAAGTTGACTATAACATAACCCCGGGGAAAAAGCAAGAAAAATCCCGGGTGCGGTGTGCATCCGGGATTGAGAGCGGTTATTCAACAGGAGAAATGGTGAAAGAGGCTGTGAATTCGCCCTGCACCTTTGCGGTAAGTTCGATAATATGCAGGATCTCCGTTTTTTCGGTATTGTGCTCACCGGAGCCATGGGGATAGCCGCCGGTCTCCACTTTGGCTTCGAACGTGGGATCATAATGGAGGAACATTGTCTCTTCTCCCATGTGTATAACGGCGCGTCCGGGTTCCAGTGTCACATCACCCCGGGTCACAAAGCGTTCGGCATAGGTATGTTCGCCGTTCAGCACCACCGTATCGGCAATCGTTGTGGTGCCGGCGGCTTTATCAAACCGCAGAACACGTTTGAGGGACGGCATGAAATCCAGCCCATAGGCCGGGGCGATATCCATGGAGATACCGGTTTCATCCACCGTCACCTCTTTGGCGGCGAATTCCTTGCCGGCCTGTTGGGTGCAGCCATCGATCATCGGCACACTGTGACCCTGGGAACCGCAATTCAGGAAAGTATAGCGGATGGAAGAGAAATACTGCAGAGAATACTCGCCGCTGCCGGGATCGGCAAACATCTCTTCCCCGTTTTTAAAAATCTGGAAGCTGCCCACATCGTTGTGGTTATGGGGTTCGGCGTTGTGCCCCGCTTTGGCGGCGATGCCCACATCGCTCGCGCCGCTGCAAAGATACCACTGGGCATCTTCCAGCGGATAGCAGCCGTATTCTTCGGGGATCTCGGCAACGATCTCCGTCCACAGCAGGTCGCGCAGGTTATTGCTCCAGCGGTAGCAACTATCCATGGTAAAACCACCCATGGCACAGGCCGGTGGGAACACCACCTCTGCGTACTTACGGCGCAGATAAGAAGCCAGGCCGGGATGATACCGTCCATAACTGCCGCCATCGGAGAAGCTGACGGTGCGGCCGCCCTTGAAGTAGCACTTCTGCTGGAACGCGGCGATCTTCGCCACCTTGGGGTCGGCAAACATATCCAGTTCGCCCTTTGTGCGGCGGAAGAGCATATCCGCAAAGCTGACATAATAACTGAAGCCGTAGGTCCAGTAGCCGATGCCTTCCAGGCAGGCGCCGTCCTGGGAGAAACTCTGCAGGAAGTTATCAAAAGCAGGCATGGAACGTGCCAGCACTTCCGCAAGATGCTCATCGTCTTCGATGGCAAGAAGCGCAGCCATGCCCACAGAACCGGCACACACGGCGGCCCAGTTGCTTTTCACGCTCATCCAGCCGTAGGTGGCGTTGATGACCTGCCGGAACACGCGTTCTTCCAGCAGACAGGCAATACGCTTCTTCACGATGGGGGCCAGACGATCCCCCAGGATAGCCACCAATTCCGCCAAAGTATCCGCCGTTTCTGCGGCAAAAAGATCCACCATGTAATCGCCGGGTTCCAGCTTGTCAATGAAGGCATTTTCCCCTTCTCCCCGCTTTAAATGCGCGGGCAGCGCCCAGGTATATTCATCGCACACCGCCCAGATCACATCTTCCAGTTCGTGGATATCTTCTTCTCTTCCGTACAGCCAGGCAGAAAGGCCAAAGGCCGCCAGCCGGCAGCGCCGTGGGAAGTAACCCGTCACCTGATCTCCCTGGAATTTCTTACGGTCACCAGTCTCCCAGAACAGTTTGAATGCGGAATACGGCAGGGACGCAATGGGCTTGCCCCGGAAATGATCGGCTTTGGCATCGATCTGTTCCAAATAAGTTTTCAAAGAGGGATTGTTTAAAATCCCCTGCTTTTTGCTTTCGGGAATAGAAAGATCTACCTTGCCTGCTTTATCGAGAATTGCAAGGATCTCTTCTTTTGTCATATGAAAATTCATAGCGCTTCCCCCTTATTTTCCTTGACTATAGCATACCCTTCGTGGAAAAGCAAGACAAAAAAATCCCGGATACAGTGTATCCGGGATTGTGTTGATTATTTTGCAACGATATTGACGAGCTTGCCGGGAACGTAAATTTCCTTGATCAGCTTCTTACCGTCGATTTCGGCAGCGATCTTTTCATCGGCCTTGGCGGCGGCAATGGCATCGGGGGCGGTCACATCGGCAGGAACGGAAACGCGGGCACGCACCTTGCCGTTCACCTGCACGGCGATCTCCACCACGTCATCCTTGCACTTGGCTTCGTCGTACTGGGGCCAGGCCTGCTGTGCCACCATGCCTTCGCCCAGGGCGCTCTGCTCCCACACTTCTTCGGTAACATGGGGGGCAAAGGGATTGAGCAGGATGGAGAACACGGCCAGTTCATCCTTGGTAACGGAGCCGGAGTCGTAGATCTCGTTGATGAGAGCCATCAGGGCGGCGATGGCGGTGTTGAACTTCAGGTTTTCGATATCCTCGTCGACCTTCTTGATGGTCTTATGGAAGCTGGATTCCAGCGCCTTGCGGATGCCCTTCTCTTCGGAAAGGATGGACTGCAGGTTCCAGTAACGATCGGCAAAGCGGCGGCAGCCCTTGATGCCGGCCTGGCTCCAGG
>JAFYOA010000301.1 GCA_017547865.1 Clostridia bacterium | reverse complement strand
GGAAGATACCGGTTCCTTACTGCTCACCGGTGGTTCGGGAGTCGGTGTGGGCACAGGAGTGGGCGTAGGTGTAGCCTCAGGTGTAGGCGTAGTCTCGGGAGTCGGTGTGGGACTGGGAGACGGCATGGACACATCGGAGGAATTCTCGCCGGAAGTTTCCGAAGAAGTATCAGAGGACTCTTCCGAAGAAGAACTGGACTCATCCCA
Source organism: Clostridia bacterium (assembly GCA_017547865.1). Next base: position 3,584 of record JAFYOA010000301.1, on the reverse strand, counting down.
GTGATCGTCTTTTTTACAGGGATCCGGCAGATCGTTGGGATCGAACCAACCGGTGTGGGTGTGCTTACAGTGATCCTCTGCCAGCTTACCGCTCTGCAGACAGAATTCATAGCGATAGATATTGCTGGAAAGGACATACGATGCTTCGGAAGTATCGTACGTATCGTACAGATACTGCATCACCGCACGCCAGATGCCCTTGGCATCCCAGGTGGAATCCAGGTTTTCGGAATCTTCGTAACCTGTCCATACGCCGGCCACCGCATAGGGTGTACCGCCGATGAACCAGCTGTCGTGGTCGTGGTCGGTGGTACCGGTCTTACCGTAGATATCGTAGGTGCCGCTGAAGCTGACGCCGCTACCGGTGGCAGAATACTCCGAGATCTTCTCGTACTTACCGCCGTAGATCGGCTCATGCAGCAGCTTATTCATAATGGTTGCCTGGTTCAGGGTCAACGCCTGGGTACCGGTCTTATCCCGGTTATCCAAAATCACATTGCCTTCGGAATCGGTAACGTAATCGTAGGTATACGGCTTGTTATACACACCGCCGGAACCGAACACCGCAAAGGCAGCGGTCATTTCACGCACAGTTACACCTTTTTCCAAACCACCGATGGACATGGCACCGATCCAGTTGCGGTCGGTGTCATATTCCAGGCTGGTAAAGCCCAGCTTGGTGGTAAGGAAGTCGTAGCAATACTGGGGAGTGATCTCGTTGACCACCTGGGCGGCGGGAGCGTTCTGAGAAATACCGATGGCTTCAGCCACGGTCATATGCTCAAAGAACTTACCCATCCAGTTGTTGGGGCCGGGAGAACCGACACCAAAGTAGTTCTCCACCGGCTCATCTTTCAGCAGCGTGGAATAATTCAGTTTACCAAGGCTCATGGCAGCACCATAAGCGCTGACAGCTTTGAACGTGGAACCGGGCTGGCGCTTGGCGTCGGTGGCATAGTTGAACCAGCGGTTACCGGTCTTTTCATCCAGGCTGCCCACCACCGCCATGACGCGGCCATTGTAATCCATAAGGAACATACCGGCCTGGATACCGGGTTCATCCAGTTCGTATTCGTTGATCACCAGGTTCTCAATGGCTTCCTGCAGAACAGGATCCATGGCAGAGTAGATATGCAGACCACCGCTGTAAATCAAATCGGAGGCCATATCCTCGGAGTAACCAAGCCCCTGCAAATCCAGCAGCAGGTCATCGAACATCAGCTCAGTATACCAGTTCCATACAGCAGAACCGGTGGTCACATCGTCATCGTCGTCTTTGTAACCCACAAAGGTCATCGTGGCCGATTCCTTCATCGCCTTCTGGTATTCGGCGTAGGTGATAAGCTCCTGGTTGTACATTTCCTCGATAACGATCTCACGACGGATCTTGTTGTTATCGGGGTAAATCAGGGGGCTCCATCGGCTGGGGTTCTGGGTAATACCCGCAATGGCGGCACATTCCGCAATGCTGCAGTCCCAAATATCCTTATCGAAATACAGCTTGGCAGCCGCCTGCACACCGCAGCAACCGGAACCGAAGTTAACGTAGTTGAGGTACGCCTGCAGGATTTCTTCCTTACTGTATTCCTTTTCCAGATTCAGCGCGGTGAAAATTTCTTTTACCTTACGGGTGATACTGACATCGTTTTCACCGGTGACGTTTTTGATCAGCTGCTGGGTAATGGTGGAACCACCACCGGAGCCGCCCGTGGCCAAACGATACACAGAACCAAGGGTGGTGTACCAGTCCACACCATCGTGCTCCCAGAAACGCTTGTCTTCAATGGCAGTCATGGCGTTGATCATATCTTCCGGCAGGTCTTTGTAGTCTACCCATTCACGGTTTTCCGTACTGTGGAATATCATGTACTCGGAATAACCTGTAGGGGCATTCTCATCGGTTACATACACCGTACTGGAAAGATCCAGTTCCAGTGCATCCAGGTTCGGGATGGCCGCATCTTTGTAACTGAGGATGATGGAAATAACGGAAAACAGAACGATGCAGCCGCTGATACCGCCCACAAAGATAAACGTCTTCAGGGCTTTCAGTAAAATTGCCCATACAGCGCCCATAGTTTGGGCTGCCGCGCGTGTTGCGCCGCCTTCCGTATTCGGGTTCGTGCGGGGTTCGTTCCCCGTGTTGTGAATATTTCTTTTCAAAACTAAGTCTCCTTACAGTGCGCGAACCGCACCGGTTCTGAAAGATCCGTGGCCATGGAAAAAACCGCATAATTCCGGCAAAAAACGGAAACAATACAGCAGAGGTGATTTCCTATGGAAAAGAAGATCCACGGTCGGTGGTACCGAAGCATACTCTGTTTGTTAAGTATGGCATCAGTATTTCTTATTATAACAGCAATCTCCTTAAATTTCAATATGCGCACGCAGAATGAACCCCCAACTTCGGCCCAAAGTGGGGAAAATCCTTCGCAAATGGAGGAAAAAACGCCTTCTGAACAACCTGTTAACGCAAAACCAAGCGAAATTGTACTGCGCGAGCACGAAGGGATCATCGGCGTTTTTGCAGACGGAAATGCCGAACCTTTTCTTACAGTGAACATCAGGGTCTCTTCCCTGCCCGGCACCGATGCTGCGCTGATTCGCCAGGGAATCGCCGTGGAAAGCATGGAAGCCCTGCAGCGGCTGCTGGAAGACTACGAAAGCTGATTTTTCTAAAATTTGCCACGCATGCAAAACGACACCCCGGCAACACTATGAAGGCAAACGCGAAATGAAAAAGAATTTGAAAGAGGAGTATTTTTATCATGAACAAGAATGTTGTTCCCGAAGCCAAGGAAGCTATGAACCGTTTTAAGATGCAGGCTGCCTCTGAAGTCGGCGTGAACCTGAAGCAGGGCTACAACGGTGACCTCACCAGCAAGCAGGCCGGCTCCATTGGCGGCCAGATGGTGAAGACCATGATTGAAAGCTACGAAAAAGGCATGAAGTAATCGCCCTGCAAAAAGCAGAAGCACGGCCACCCGAAAGGGCACCGTGCTTTGTTTTTATTATTATATAAAATTCACTCTGCGCGCCGTATGAACCGAATGGTGCGGTTCTCCTGCTGAAGAAATTGCTCCAGCTGCTCTACGGGGATCGGCGTTGTCAGTTCATTCAGCCATGCGCTTTCCGCAAGATTCAACGTTTTCAGGTCCGTCTCCGGCGGATTATTGGGAGACACCCACAGCACCATCTGTGTCAGCGCGGGCATTTGAATCAGCGCAGAAATGTCATGCAGACCTTCATCGCTGACTTGCAGGCTTTGCAAAGTCGTGATCGCTGCAACGGAATCGGGATCGCCATTGGAACCAAGGCCGGTCAGGTTCAATTCCAGAATGCCGAGTTCCTGTAGCGAAGAAAAATCCACCGGGTATCGCGACAGCCCCACGGACAGCGAGGACAGCGAACACAGATTCTGCAGCGGTGAAAGATCACTGTAACCGGTGAGATTCAGCCGTTCCAATGTCATGCCGGACAAACCGGACAAATCCAGACTTCCGCCTTCCAATGTCAGTTCCGTCAGGAATGTGCAAGTCGTGACCGGGGAAAGATCTGCCTGTGCCGATGTGGAAACAAACAGC
>JAFYOA010000300.1 GCA_017547865.1 Clostridia bacterium | reverse complement strand
GCCAAAGCGTGCTTCGGTCGGCAAATAAGAAGATTCTGTTACACCGGCTGGTAACCGCACTCGGCCACCACTGCCTTAATACCCTCGGCGTCGATCTTATCGGCATCGTACTTCACGGTGGCCTGCTTCTTTTCCAGGCTCACTTCCACCACAGCGGTAATGCCGTCGGTCTCTTTCAGGCCGCGGGTCAGGTTCTTCACGCACATGGGGCAGTGCATACCCTCCACACCTACGGTCAGTTCGGCAATGTTCTTTTTAGAGAAAAGTCCCATCTTCCTGCTCCTTTCAAGCTCAGTACATCAAAGATGCAAACATGGAGGCGAACATGAGAAAAGCCAGCAGCAGGGCGCCGATGCGGATGGCCCACTGCAGCACAGTGGCTTTCATATCTTTCTTTTTGCTTTTCATGTGGCAGCTCCTTTGTAATTTACTACCCCATATTTTAGCACGCCCGCCCCAAAAAGTAAACCCGTCTGCGGGGCGCAATTCCTGAATTTCCTGTGAATTTTGTGGTTGTGTTAATCAAAACTAACTTTTTCTGTGGGAATTATGGATTGCCTATTGACTTCCGTAAAAATGAAATATATACTATATTAGTATACTTTCAAAAGAGGGATGATGTCTGTGTCCAAACAGGAAGTTAATCTTGAAATTGGCGGAATGCACTGCGTTATGTGCGCGGCTGCGGTGGAACGCGCTTTGAAAAAACTCCCCGGCGTGGAGAATGCTTCGGTCAGCTATGCTTCGGAATCTGCGGTGGTGGATTACGATGATGCCAAAGTGACCGTGCCCGCCATGAAAAAATGCGTAAAAAAGGCCGGGTATTCGGTGATCGAAAATAAGGCGGATTTTCAGAAGCGGGAGTACCGCACGCTGATTTTTTCCTTTGTGGTGTCGCTGGTGCTTTCGCTGCCGTTTTTCATCATGATGCCCCTGATGTTTTTCGCCCCGGATGTGCCGCTGATGCACCTGCTGCATAACGGCTGGCTGCAGTTTGCCTTTGCTACCCCGGTGCAGTTTGTCATCGGCTTCCGGTTCTTCCGCGGAGCCTTCGATTCCATCCGTTCCGGCAGCGCCAATATGGATGTGCTGGTTTCCATGGGCACGCTTTGCTCTTACATTTACAGCCTGTGGCAGCTGCTTTCCGGCGGTCACACCTTCTATTTTGAGGCCAGCGCCATGGTCATCACCCTGGTGCTGCTGGGCAAGCTGTTTGAGTCCCGCGCCAAGCTGCGTGCCAACGATGCGGTGGATTCCCTGCTGAAATTGCAGCCCCGCCGGGCAACCGTGCTGCGGGACGGCAAAGAAGAGACCGTGAACATCACCGAACTTGCAGAGGATGACCTGGTGGTGGTTCGCCCCGGTGAAGCGGTGGCTGCCGACGGTGAAGTTGTCTCCGGTTCCTCCGCTGTGGATGAATCCATGCTTACCGGCGAGAGTATTCCTGTGCATAAAACCGCAGGCGAACCGGTGTATGCCGGTACCGTGAACCGTGAGGGTGCCTTCACTTTTCGGGTGAACCGGCTGGGCGGCGGCACTATGCTGCAGTCCATTGTGAAAATGGTGCGGGGCGCCCAGGAGAGCAAGCCGCCCATTCAGAAGACCGTGGACAAGGTGGCGGCAGTGTTTGTGCCCACCATCCTCAGCCTTTCCGTTCTTACATTTATCGTTACGTTTTTCCTGGGGAATAACCTGGATGTGGCTGTCAGCCACGCTGTGGCGGTGATGGTCATTGCCTGCCCCTGCGCACTGGGCCTGGCAACCCCTACGGCCATTATGGTGGGTTCCGGTATGGCTGCCCACGCCGGTATTTTGATTCGCGATGCCGATGCCCTGGAAACCGCCAGCCGTGTGACCCACGTGCTGCTGGATAAGACCGGTACCATTACCAACGGTGTGCCGGAAGTAACCGATGTGAAGGCCTTTGGCACCGGTGTGGATGAAGTGCTGCGCCTG
>JAFYOA010000299.1 GCA_017547865.1 Clostridia bacterium | reverse complement strand
TAGCAGGGGGCAATATCGGCCGTAAAAGTGGTTTTGCCGCCTTCTTTTTTGTAAGAGACGTTCTTCGTCACCTTGGTATCGCACACCGTCATCTGCTCCTGGCCGTTCACCATGGGCAGGTTATGGTAGGCAGAGGTCGTCCAGAAGATCTCGTAACGGCGGGGACTGAAGGTTTTGGACGTATACTGGCCGGAACCAAGATCCACAATGGCGGGCTTACCATCGGAGAACAGCATAAAGCCGCCGATATCGTTGTGGTTGTGGCTGATGTTGTTCATACCGGCCTTGGCAGAAAGATACAGGCCTTCTTCGCTGCCGCCGGTCTGGCGCTCGGCGATCATTTCAAGATCGGCCAGCCATGCGCTTTCTTCCAGGGGGAAGCGGCCTTCACCGGCAGCATTCAGTTCCGGGAAGCTGAGCAGTTCGCGCATATAGCGGTAGTGGGTATGCACACCGGGGCGCATTACCGGGGCACCGTTGTCTTCTTTGGTGTACAGGCGGTACAGGGCAATGCCCATCTGCTCCATCATTTCGCTGCGGATCTTCTTACCGAAGCGATAGACCAGATCGTAAGACACGCGGAAATGGAAGTGCGCATCTTCGTAGTTGGTGAACTGGCCGCCGGCCACGTTGGCGTGGCAGATGTAAGTACCCAGATTCTGAATCAGGGGTTCGTCAAAATATTCGGCAAATGCATCGCCGCTCATATCGCAGAGAATGCACAGGCAATCGAAGAGAGAAGCCGCTGCGTGTCCCCAATAGCTGGGGCCTTCGTCACAGCCGCCGTCGGCGCCGTACAGCTTGATAAACTGATCCAGCTGCAGGCAGGCGAAAGAAACGGCAGCAGCCTTGCGGGCTTCGTCTTTGCAGAACACCGCAAACACGGTGAGCACGTTGGAAATGATCCAGGGACCCCAGTTGCAGGTATCGCGCCCGGCCAGACCGGACCACCAGTACAGGTTGGTCATGAAAGGCTTCATAATGCGCTCTTCCATCACCATTTCCATGCGGCGCAGCACCAGAGGAGAAACGGCATCGATGGGTTTCTTCAGCAGGTAATACACATTGGTAAGCAAACCGGCCGTACCGGCAGAGAACAGATCCACAAAAATGGGCTGGTCAAAGTCCGGCAGCATGCGGTTATCGTTGTGGGCGGGCACCACCCAGTAGGCTTCGTCCATAATGGCCCACACGCCGTTGATGATATCCGGGATAAAGCGGCCCTTCTGTTCGGCGTATTCGGCATCCACCAAAGCACCCAGGGCATTGCGGCGCAGGTTGTAGTTGGTGCCTTCATAGGGCTTGCGGCTGCCTTCGGTTACATACTTCATGTAATCTGTAGCCAGGGCCACGGGCCACTGGTAGCCCAGGTACTGTTCGCCGGTGGCGATCATGCGGGCTTTCTGCTCATCGGTAAGCGGATTTTCTTCACCATACTTAGGGAAAGGGCGGTACTCTTTCAGCACGCCCAGCAGAGTTTCGGGAGCGTAATACTTACGCATCAGCATCATATGGAACACCTTTCCTTTCAATTCAACACAACTCTTTGGTGCCGCGTTCGGCACTTCGTTTTTATTATAGCATTCCTGTGTGTAAAATCAAGCAAAATAATTGGCTGCCGCCGTATGCGGGCAGCAGCCAAAACACAGGTCAATCGTTCATCATTTCTTTTGCCGCACGAAGAATCTCCTTGCTCTTGCCGGGAATACGCCCCAGGCCGTCCGGCCCCACGTTGATGAGATAGTTAATGCCCAGTTCGCGCAGGTGTTTTCTTGCACCGGCAATAAAATCGGGAGTCTTCCAGTTGGTATCGTAATAAGAGAAGCCCCAGGTATCGTTCAGGGTGCAGGCAGATTCATACAGGCCGTAGCGGCTGGGTTTAAAGCCGCCAATGCTCTGATAATCCACCTTTTCCGGGTCGATCTGCGATTTTTCCAGCCATTCTTCTTTGGTGGCGGGAATTTCATTGTCACCCAGCGAAACATAATCGTAGGTGCCGTTGCCAATACGGGAATTAATAAGGCAATCCGGCTGCAGGCGTTTTACGGTATCGAACAGCCGCTGGCTCTGCTCTTTGTTGATGGTCATGGGAACATCGAACCACACCAGGAAAATATCGCCGTAGTTGGTCATCAGTTCTTCCACCTGGGGCAGAATTTTCTTCTCAAAGCAAATGGAGAAGTCTTTGCCTTCCACCGCAGGGAAATCCCAGCCGTTGTCGTAGCCATGCCCGGCAGATGGATGCTCGCGATGGTTGTAACCGCCGCCGTGTTCTTCGTGCCAGTCCAGGTCCTGCGAATAATACAGCCCCAGTTTCAACCCGTGGCGAGCGCAGGCTTCGGCCAGTTCTTTAATGATATCCCGGCCGAACGGCGTGGCATCCACCACGTTGTAGGGGTCTACTTTGGAGTGGAACAGCGCAAAACCATCGTGGTGCTTGGTGGTGACCACAATGTACTGCATGCCGCACTCTTTGGCAAAACGCACCCATTCATCGGCGTTAAAATACACCGGGTTAAAAGCCTTTGCCAGCTGTTCGTATTCTTTGTTGGGAATACAGAAATCCGAAGCGATCCATTCCGCGTAGCTTTTGCACCGCTGGCCTTTGTATTCACCGGCCAAAAGAGAGTACAGGCCAAAATGCACCATCATGCCATAGCCGGCCTGCTTAAAAAATTCCACGTTGTTCATATCGTTTCTTCCTCCCAAAGAGTTTCTGCCGCCAGTATAGCACAGCATTTCCCCATTGACAAGCCCCTGCCACCGCGGTATGATTAAGAAAAAACGAGAGGAGCCCCTGCCATGGAACAATGGAACGGCTTTGCCTTGGAACGATTTACATTTGAAGAACACGAAGCGCTGGTGGTCTTCCCCACCGAGCCCAACGGCCGCCTGGCCCTGAAAACCGAATATTGGG
>JAFYOA010000023.1 GCA_017547865.1 Clostridia bacterium | reverse complement strand
GCCGTCGTTACATTCCCGTGCCGCAGAAGCGCCGCCCAGGCAATGGAAAGTACCTGGAGGTTTTGGGTGCTGCGCAGAATAACCTGCAGAACATTGGTGTGCAATTCCCCTTGGGTACGTTGACCTGTGTAACCGGCGTTTCCGGTTCCGGTAAATCCTCCTTGGTGAACGAAATCTTATATAAGCGTTTGGCAGCGGAACTCAACCGCGCTCACACGCATCCCGGTGCCCACAAAGAAATTCGCGGCCTGGAACATCTGGATAAGGTCATCCAGATCGATCAGTCTCCCATTGGTCGTACGCCCCGGTCCAATCCCGCTACCTATACGGGCCTTTTCACGGAAATCCGTGAACTGTTTGCCTCTACTCAGGATGCAAAGCTGCGCGGTTTTAATGCCGGTCGTTTTTCCTTTAACGTAAAGGGCGGCCGCTGCGAAGCGTGCCAGGGCGATGGCATCATCAAGATCGAAATGCACTTCCTGCCGGATGTGTATGTGCCCTGCGATGTGTGCAAGGGGCACCGTTATAACCGCGAAACACTGGAGATCCGCTATAAAGGCAAGAATATTTATGATGTGCTTGAAATGACCGTGGAAGAGGGTCTGGAATTTTTCAAAGACCTGCCCCGCCTGGAGCGTAAGCTGCGTATTTTGTACGAAGTGGGTCTGGGCTATGTGAAGATCGGACAGTCATCCACCACGCTTTCCGGTGGTGAGGCACAGCGTGTCAAACTGGCTACCGAACTCAGCCGCCGTCCCACCGGCCGCACGGTGTATATTCTGGATGAACCCACCACCGGCCTTCATATTGCTGACGTGCACCGTCTGATTGATGTGCTGCAGCGGTTGGCGGATAATGGGAATACTGTGATCGTTATCGAGCACAATATGGATCTGATCAAAACCGCAGATCATATTATCGATCTTGGTCCCGAGGGCGGCAATCGCGGCGGTACGCTGGTGGTCTGCGGCACCCCGGAAGAAGTGGCCGCCTGCGAGGCCTCGTATACCGGCCAGTATTTGCAGCCTGTGCTGGAACGTGCCCGAGAACTGGAAAAGGAATAACACATTGCCAATCAACCGGCTGTAAAAGAATAACCCAAAAAAGCGCGGGCAAATCTGTCTGCGCTTTTCTTTTGGCGTGAAATGCTTTGTTTCGGTTGAAAGAAGAAAATTTCTTCTGTATAATAAGGCAGATATGTCTTTTTTGGAGAAAAACGAAATTTTTCCAATATTATTTACATCTTGTTAATCATCATAAGGCGTCCATAGAGTACAATAAAATCATCAATACAATGGGAGGCTGCTGTATGTTTGGGTACGTGCGTCCATATAAAGATGAACTGCGCGTGCGCGAATACGAGCAGTATAAAGCAATTTATTGCGGCCTGTGCCGTGCATTGGGAAAAAACTACGGTGTTTTGTCCCGGCTTACCTTGAGTTATGACTGCACGTTGTTTGCCGCTGCCGCCATCGGTCGGCTGCCTGCATGTCCCGATTTTGTTCGTAAACGCTGTGTGGTCAATCCGCTGAAAAAATGCTGGTATTGCACCACCGGTGCCGAAGAAGTGTACCGTTATGCATCGGCGCTTTCTGTGCTGCTCACATACCATAAATTGAACGATACCGTGAGCGATGAAGGCTTTTGGAAGCGTACCGGTGCACGTGTGGCTCGTCTGTTTTATCGCGGTGCTTTTAAAACGGCTTCTGCCGATTATCCTGAGCTTGCCGCCTGCATTGCTGATGCTATGGAGCGTCAGGCTGCAGTAGAAAGGGAAGAGACCCCTTCACTGGATGCCTGCTGCGCACCAACGGCGGATATTCTGTCGTTTGTTTTTGGTTCTTTGGGAAAGGACGAGACAGAGCGTTTTGTACTGAAGGATTTTGGCTATGCTCTTGGCCGTTGGGTTTATACGGCAGATGCCGCCGATGATCTGGAAGACGACCTGAAGGAAGGCGGGTTTAATCCGTTTATTCATAAACTCGGTCTTGTTGGCTGCAGGGAATTGACTCCTGAACAGCGGAAGATGGCCGATACGGAATGCAATGCCTGCCTGAACCTGGATGCTGCCCGGATTGGTGCCGGTATGAATCTGATTGATTTTGGGCGATTCACCCCGCTGATTGAAAATGTGGTAGTCCATGGGCTGCCACGTATGCAATATGAAATGTTTACGCTGCATGCCACCCGCAAACGCGGGCCGCGTGAAAAGCTGTAATATACCGAAAGGGATGGGAGATATTCTATGAATGACCCGTATAAAGTCCTTGGCGTTTCGCCCAGTGCTTCCGATGATGAAGTGAAAAAAGCGTACCGCGAAATGGCTAAAAAGTATCACCCGGATCAGTATGCCAACACGCCGCTGGCTGAACTGGCAGGGGAGAAGATGAAAGAAGTAAATGATGCATACGATACCATCGTAAAGCAGCGTAAAGAAGGCCGCACCGGCGGCGCCTATGGCAACGGCGGATACAGCAGCTACAATAATTATAACAACGGGTACAATAACTATGGCTACAATACCGGCAATTCCTCTTTTGCGGATGTTCGCCGGCTGATTACCACCAACCGTATTGCCGATGCAGAACAGATTTTGGACGGCGTTCCCGGTGACCGACGCAATGCGGAGTGGTATTTCCTCAAGGGTGTGGTGCTGATGCGCCGCGGCTGGTTGGATGAAGCCCGCAATCATTTTGCCCGTGCCTGTCAGATGGATCCTGGCAATATGGAATATCGCCAGGCATTGAATCAGTTTGATATGCAGCGCCAAGGCGGCTACAATGGCTATGGTTACGGTGGTGGACAGTACCGCGGTTCCGAATGCAATTCCTGCGATGTGTGTTCTTCTTTGATGTGTGCCGACTGCTGCTGCGAATGCATGGGCGGCGACCTGGTTCCCTGCTGCTGAGAAGGTGCGCTATGAAAAAACAAACCATGCAGGTGGCTTTTTCTGCGGTAATCGCAGCTCTTGCCACTGTTGTAATGGCCATGGCGGGAATTGTTCCCGTTGCCACGGTGGCGCTGCCGGCGTTCGCTGGTCTTTGCGTTATTCCGGTGGTATATGAATTTGGTGTCCGCTGGGGTTTTGGCGTTTATTTTTCTGTCAGTTTGCTTTCTTTTTTTCTGGTAGCAGACCGGGAAGCTGCGCTGATGTATGTGGTCTTTTTTGGCTACTATCCTGTTTTGTTCGCCTTCTTTGGGCGTATTCGTCGGCGATTGCTGCGGGTTGTTGTGAAAGTACTTGTTTTCAACATTGCTATGGTGCTGGAAACGCTTGCTGCCTTGTTTGTACTGGGGGTGCCTTACGAAGCGCTGTTTTTTGGCGGGGCATGGGGCATTCTTCTGATGCTTGTTTTGCTGAATCTGCTGCTGTTTCTGTACGATTACACTATTCCGGGGCTTATCGTCATGTATGGCCGCCGGCTTCATCCGGCTTTGTTACGTATTTTCCGTTTGTAAATCTTTGCGGTGCAGAAATGCTTCTGTGCCGCTTTTTCTTTTTTGCATGTGAAAATCCCTCATTTTTATTGTATTTTTGCCTCGAATTTGCTATAATGTACTTTAATTAAATGAGAAGTGTGCCCTTTTGCGGCATGCGTGGAGGTTACTATGAAGGTTCAGCTTCTTGCCTATACACCTATGCCGGAAACCATTATCGCCGGCGCAGCTAAGCTTTGCTATTCTCCTGCTACCATCGATACCGTGCTGGATGGTTTGACAGAGGAAAAGACCGCCTCTTTCCTGGATATGCTCACAGAGATTGGCCACGAAAGTCCCATTGAACATGCCAGTTTTACCTTTGGAATCGAGGGTGTTTCCCGCTCTTTGCTGGCGCAGATCACCCGTCATCGTATCGCATCTTACAGTGTACAGAGCCAGCGCTATGTGCGTGAAAAGGCATTTGAGTTTGTGCTTCCGCCGGAGATCGAAGCCATCCCCGAGGCCAAAGAGGAGTACTTGCGCGCCATGGAAGAGGATCAGCGTCATTACGAAGAACTGACAAAGATTCTGCAGGCCAAGCATAAGGCGGATTTTATTGCCCAGGGAATGGAGCCCAAGGCTGCCAATC
>JAFYOA010000298.1 GCA_017547865.1 Clostridia bacterium | reverse complement strand
CGAGTTCACCGCCGGACAGGATATCGTCATCACCCTGTTCAACGTGGCCAACGGCCACCCGGCTTTCGGCATGAGCAAGGGCGGCGGCGAAATTCCGTGGTATGTGCACGAGCTGCCTGTGGTGGGCATCTCTGTGAACAAACCCACCATGCTGGCTGATTGCCCCATGCTGCGCACCTACATCAACACCTACGACTCCAACGACGACACCATGGATGCTCTGGTGGAAGCACTGCTCACCGGTCCGGAAGCCTTTAAAGGCCAGGACCCCATCGACAGCTACTGCGGTATGTGGGACACTCACATGTAATCAAAACTCAACGGCTCCCGGGGCAGAAACGCTTCGGGAGCTTTTTTCGCGTCGTGAGACACAATCTTTCCGGCGGCTCCCCCATTGTCAATTTCCATCAAATCCTTTATAATATAGAAAAATCACAAATAAAGGAGTTTTCTCTATGCATATTCCCGTTCGCATCAAAAAACTGCGTGAAGACGCGGTGATCCCCGCCTATGGCACTGCTTTTGCCGCCGGTGCAGACCTGTACGCCTGCCTGGATGAGCCCCTGACCATCGCCCCCGGCGAAACCAAAATGGTACACATTGGCGTGGCTATGGAACTGCCCGAGGGGTATGTGGGCCTGATTTACGCCCGCAGCGGCTTGGCCACCAAGCGCGGCCTGGCCCCTGCCAACAAAGTAGGCGTGATCGACAGCGACTACCGCGGCGAACTGATGGTGAGCCTGCACAACCACGGCACTACTGCCCAGACGGTAGAACCCGGCGAGCGGGTGGCTCAGCTGGTGGTGGCCCCCTACATCACCGCCGATTTTGAAGAAGCCGACGAACTTTCCGATACCGTGCGCGGCGCAGGCGGCTTTGGTTCCACCGGTACCAAGTGATTTGCAGAGGCTGTTATGAAAGATAAGATCCTTCGTTTTGTAAAAGACGAAACCGTGTTGGCGGTGGCCTGGGTGCTGGCGCTGGTCTCTATGTGCTTTGTTTTGCCGGATGCCGCTTACATTGATTACATCGATCTGCACACCCTGGGGCTGCTGTTTGCCCTGATGGGCGTGATGGCAGGCTGCCGGCGGCTGGGGTTGTTCCGTGTGCTGGGCAGCAAACTGCTGGGCCTGGCCCGCACCACCCGGCAATTGGAACTGATCCTGGTGCTGTTGTGCTTTGTCTCCTCCATGTTCATTACCAACGACGTGGCGCTGATCACTTTTGTGCCCTTTGCGGTGGAAATTCTTGCCCTGGCAGGGCAAAAGCAGCGGCTCATCTTTGTGGTGACCATGCAGACCGTAGCCGCCAACCTGGGCAGCATGCTGCTGCCTGTGGGCAACCCGCAGAACATTTACCTGTACACAAAAACCGGCTGCACGCTGCCGGAGTTCATTTTGGTGGTACTGCCCTACGCAGCGGTCTCTTTGGTGCTGCTGGTGCTGGCGGTTTGCCTGCGCAAAAATGAAAAGCTGGCGGCTTTTTCCACACAAAATGCCGCTTTGGGAGGAAAACCCGCAGCCCTGCCGGTGTATGCCGTGCTGTTTGTGCTGTGCCTGCTGGCGGTGCTGAAAATTCTGCCCGTGTGGGCGGCTGTGCTGGCGGTGCTTCTCGCCCTTTTGGTGCTGGATGCCTCCACCCTGAAGCAGATCGACTACGCTCTGTTGCTTACCTTTGTGGGTTTCTTCGTTTTTGTGGGCAACATGGGTCGTATTCCCGCCCTGCGCAATGCCATTGCCGGTATTTTGGTGGGCAACGAAGTGGTGGTCTCCGCCCTTCTCAGCCAGGCGATCAGCAACGTGCCCGCGGCGCTGCTGCTTTCCGGTTTTACAGAAAACTGGCAGCCACTGCTCATCGGCGTGAATCTGGGCGGCCTGGGCACCATCATCGCTTCCATGGCCAGCCTTATCTCTTACAAAGCCATTGCCAAAGAGGACGGCTTGAAAGGCAAATACATGCTGTATTTTTCCGTGGTGAACGTTGTCTTCCTCCTGGTTTTGCTGGGTGTGTACTTTGCCCTGGTCGCCATTGGGGTATAAATTCAAAAAACAGAAAGAGCAAGAAGGAAAGGCAAAACCTTTCGTTCCTGCTCTTTTTTATTTTCGAATACAGGCAGACCCGGCGGGCTCGTTATTTCTTCTGCTTCCCGGCTTCTTCCAGCACCTTTTTATACGGCGCCACCATGCCTTCGCTGATTTTGCCGCCCAGTTTGGCTTTCAGCTTTTCATTGGAGAACAACATGCCCACCAAATACATTTTCAGCACCGTACCCTTATGTTTTTGGGGGAAATCGTATTGCCCGTGGGCTTTGTAGAATTTGTGGTCGGCCTTCATCAGTCCCTGCATCTGGTAAATCAGATCGCGGAAGATCTTCATGCCGCCAATGCCATAAAAATTCTGGGGCTGGGTCACTTTGTGCTTCAGCGCATAGGCCAAAGAAGCCGCCAGCTGATCCACGCTGCGGTTCGTGTCGCGGGCGTCGTTGGCCACCCCGGCCAAAAAGTTGCTTCCCACTTCGCACCGGCCTTCCACGATCATCCGCAGGTTGGCTTCGTTTTCGTAATCTCCGCTGATGATGTACCCCACGGGCATCCCCATGGTCACGGTGCGGTGGCCATTGCAGAACTGCCGGTCGTCGTACATTTTGAACAGCGCGCCCATGGAATGATCTTTTACGGTGAAGGCATACACGATGGATTCCGCCGTCTGGATTTCGTTGCGCAAGTAGCTGTCAAAGCCATCGGTGTACACGCATTTGCCGTCTGCCGCACAGTGGAAGCACCCCAGGCAGCCGCCGCGCATGGTCACGCCGTGCAGGTTCACCACCCGTGTTTTGCGGGGGAACACCGCCCGGAAACGGTCGATCATTCCCTGCAGCTGGGTGTTGTCCTCTTCGCAATCGGTGAGGATCACCACGTCGCCGGGCTTTTCCTCTGTTTTGGCCGCAGGCACCGCCGCCGGTACCGGCACAAAGGCAGGGCGCGCCGCGGGCAGCGGGCGGTATACATCGTGCTTTACGCACCAGCAAACGTACTTAAAGAATGCCTTCGCCTCCTGCTGGCCCTTTTGGGTGGTCAGGTCTTCCATATCCGCGCTCAGGCCGCGGGTGTATTTCATGCCCATATCCAGGCAGTTGTCTTCTATATACCGGTGGGCAGTCACATCGTAAAAATGCTTGGAGGTGGAAATCTGCGCGGCAAATTTACCCGCCGTCTTCACCCCGCAGGCCTTCAGCAGTTCAATGAACCTATGCAGCTGGCTGGGGGCAATAAAGGTATACACCGGGTAACAGAACAGCAGCAGGTCGGCTTTTTCCACCGCCTGAACAGCCGGAGAAAAATCTTTTTCCAGCGCCTTGATCCGGGCGCCCACATGGAGAATTTCAAAATGATGCTGGGGGTACAGAATCTGCAAATACAAAACCGTTTGCAGGGTAATGCTGTTGGCGCCTTTGGGGCTGCCGTTGAGAACCAATATATTCATAAGACGCACCTCGTTTTAAGATTTGTTGCATTTCCATTCTAATCCTTTCCGTCCGAAAGGTCAACCGGATTTTCTATGAAACCATATTGACATTGTCTTCGCTTTTGGTTATAGTGAGGGCAGACAATTCCCGCCGCAAGGAGGACTCTATATGAAAAAGAAGCAGAAATATTACCTGGTGGGCAACGCCCACCTGGATCCCATTTGGCAGTGGCGCTGGCAGGAAGGCTCTGCCGAAGCCAAGGCCACCATCCGCTCGGCGCTGGACCGCATGAAGGAGTTCCCGGAATTCAAATTCGTGTGCTCTTCTGCCTCTGTGTACCGTTGGGTAGAGGAATTCGCCCCGGAAATGTTTGAAGAGATCAAGCAGCGGGTGCAGGAAGGCCGGTTTATTGTTGTGGGCGGCTGGCATGTGCAGCCGGACTGCAACTCCCCCGGCGGCGAAGGCTTTGCCCGGCAGACGCTGTATTCCCAGCGGTATTTTAAAGAAAAACTGGGTGTGACCGCCACCGTAGGCTACGATGTGGACAGTTTTGGCCACAATTTGATGCTGCCGCAGATTTTAAAGAAAAGCGGCATGGACAGCTACATTTTCATGCGGCCTTCTCCCAAAGAAAACGACCTGCCCCACGATCTGTTCAATTGGGTCTCTCCGGATGGCTCTTCCGTCACCACGTACCGCATTCTGGACCCCTACTGCTTTAACTTCAACAGCGAAGAAGAACTGCAGACCCGCATGGATTTTCTGGACGAAAAGAGCAAGACCGATATCGAAAGCATTCCGTTCTTCTACGGCGTAGGCAACCACGGCGGCGGCCCCACCATCCGCAATCTGCAGGTGCTGGAAGCCTACCGCGCTGCTCACCCGGAGAAAGAACTGCGTTATGCCACGCTGGTGGATTTCTTTGACGAACTGCGTGCAAGCGGCGTGGAACTGCCCCGCCACACCGATGACCTGCAGCACCATGCCAGCGGCTGCTATGCGGCGGTTTCTCACGTAAAGAACGGCATTCGCCGCAGCGAAACGGCTTTGGCGGCAGCAGAAAGCTATGCTATGCTGGCCAACAGGCTTTTCGGTAAGAAAGTGAAGAACGAAAGATTCGAAGAGGCCTGGAACAACATCTGCTTCCTGCATTTCCACGATTCTCTGGGCGGCTGCTCCATTAAAGAGGCCCACGACGACGCCGTATACATGTACGGCATGGCCCAAAACACCGCCGCCGTGGAAGAAAACAATGCCCTGCAGACCATCTCCTGGGCCATTGATACCGCCGACCAAAGCCACGGTCTGCCGGTGGTTGTGTTCAACCCCCATAGTTTCCCGGTGGAACAGCAGGTGTGCATCAACAAGCAGTGCAGCACCGTGGTGGATGCGAAGGGCAATCCCGTTCCCTCCCAGCTGGTGCATTCTTCCACAGTGGAATGCTATTGGCGGTACGATACGCTGTTCACCGCAAAAGTGCCCGCGCTGGGCTATGCTGTGTACTATATCGATGGCATTGCAAGCGATCTTTCTGCTGAAAACGACACCGAAAACAGCCTGGTAAAAGCAATTCCCTGCACCTCTCCCCGTACTTCCAACGACCACACCGGCGTGGTGCTGGAAAACGATCTTCTCCACCTGGAGTTCGATCGCCACAGCGGGTACATTGTTTCGTATAAGAAAAACGGCGAAGAAATCATCACCGCTCCTGCCGCTGTTCCGGTGGTCATCGATGAATATTACCACGATACCTGGAGCCACGCGAAGAATTTCTTCACCGATGCCATGGCACGTTTTGGCGATGCCGATGTGACCGTGACCGAAAACGGTCCGGTGCGCGCCACCGTAAAAGTGGTCAGCCGCTACAACAAATCCACCCTCACCCAGTATTTCTCCCTCGCCCTCGGCAGCGAACAGCTGCAGGTAAAGGCCGTGGTGGACTGGCACGAAGAACACAAAATGCTGAAGCTGGCCTGGCCCATGAAAGTGGAAGAGCCCAAGGCTTATTACGAGATCCCCTTTGGCGTGATTGAGCGCCCGGCCGACGGCGAAGAAGAACCCGGCCAGATGTGGACAGCCGTAAAGGGCACAAATGCCGGCTATGCTTTGCTGAACGACAACACCTATAGTTCCAGCGCAAAGGGCGGCACCATTTATCACACTGTGGTGCGCAGCCCCATTTACGGTGACCACGGCGGCCCCCGCACGGAAGAAAGCATCTTCACCGACCAGGGACGGCGCGAATTTGCCTACTGCCTGCAGCCCGTGGGCGAAAGCTGGGCACCGGTCATTCAGGCTGCCCGCGCCCTGAACAAGCCCCTCACCAATATCATTGAGACTTGGCACGAAGGCAAGCTTGCCGATACACCCTACAGCGGCCTGTGCATTGATGCGGAAAACATTGTGCTTTCTGCCATTAAGCGCAGCGAAGACGGCACCGGCCTGGTGCTGCGCCTGTACGAGACCGACGGCAAAGAGACCCCGGTCACCGTTTTCGGTGATCTGCTGCCCGCGCCGCTGTCTGTCACCTTCTCCCCCTGGTCCATGCGCACCTACCTGCTGAAAGACGGAGAAAGCGCGTGGAAGGAAGTTCTGCTCAGCGAATTCGAGATGGAATAATGTGATGTAAACACCGAAAAGAGGCATTTCTATGCAGAACCTGCACACTCACACCACTTTTTGCGACGGGAGGGACACGCCGGAGGAAATGGTGCGTCTCGCCCTGGAAAAAGGCTTCGATTCCATCGGCTTTTCCGGGCACTCGCCAACCCCCTATTCCCCCAGCAGCAAAGTAACGGCAGAAACAACGGCGCTGTACAAGCAGGAGGTCCTTCGCCTGAAAGAAGCGTACCAAGAGCGCCTTTCCATTTACCTGGGACTGGAAGCGGACATGTACTGCGGGGCCGATCTTTCCGGGTACGATTATCTCATCGGTTCGGTGCATTATTTAAAGAAAGACGGCGAATACCTGGGATTTGACCGCAATGCAGAAACGGTGCAGAAGCTCATCCACGAGCACTTCGGCGGCAGCGGCATGGCCTTTGCCCGGCGCTATTACGAAGAGCTGGCCGATCTTCCCCGGTACGGCAAATTCGATATCATCGGCCACTTTGACATCATCACGAAAAATTTAGAGATCATTCCTTATTTTGACGAAAATGCCCCGGAGTACCTGGAGGCTGCTTTTGAAGCCATGCGCGCCCTACGGGGGAAGATCCCGCTGTTCGAAGTAAACACCGGTGCCATTGCCCGGGGCTACCGCACGGTGCCCTACCCCACCATGCCGCTTCTGAAAGAATTGAACCGGCTTGGCTTTGGCGCGGTGATCACCTCCGACTGCCACGACGGCCGCAAGCTGGACTGCTGCTTTGAAGAAGCCCGGCAACTGCTGGCGACCTGCGGTTTTAAAGAACAGTATGTTCTTACAGAAAGCGGATTTGCCGCCGCGGCGCTGTAAGCGTTTCATTTCACTTGACTTTTCCAACCAAACAACCTATAGTTAGGGTACAAATAACCGGGAGGGGACATGTATGAGCAGACAGGATGTTCTGAAATACTTTGTGGAACAAGCCGATTATATGAACGAACGGGTCAGCGCCGGAATTGAGAAAAAACGAAAGGGAGATTTTTGCCTGACGGTTTTTGACAAAGAAGGAAACGCCCTGCCCGGCGCCAAAGTACATCTGCACCAAAAGAACCACGAATTCCGCGTGGGTGCCAATCTGTATGCAATCAACGATATTGGCGACGAAGAGCGCACCAAACAGTACAAGCAGCTGTTTGCGGATTGCTTTAACCTGGGTGTTGTGCCGTTCTACTGGGCTTTTTTGGAGCCGGAAAAAGGCAAGCCCCGCTTTGATATCGACAGTCCTCACATGTTCCGCCGGCCGGCCACCGATCTGTGCCTGGAATTCTGCAAAGAATACGGCATTGAGCCCAAGGCCCATTGCCTGCAGTACGACAGCTACATTCCGCAATGGGTGCGGGATATCACCGACCTGGGGGAAGAACGGGCAGCCCTGCGCAAGCGCTTTAAAGAGCTGGCGGAACGGTACGCCGATAAGATCCATTCCTGGGAAGTGGGAAACGAGTATCTTTTCCCGCCCACAGCCACCAACACCGCCCACTTTACGCAGAACGACACGGTGGAATGGGATTTCCGCACCGCTGAAGAATTCTTCCCGAAGAATCAACTGATCATCAACGAGGCCGGCGTCAATATCTGGCCGAACTATAACGGAAACCGCAGCCCTTACTACATGCTGATCCAGCGCGCCCTGCAGAACGGCTGCCGCATCGATCACATCGGCTTGCAGTACCATGTGGCAGACGGCCCGGAACTGGAAGAAAAGTGGAGCAGCACCATGTATGCCCCGGAGCATATTTTCAAAGTGCTGGACCGTTATGCCGATTTCGACCTGCCCATGAGCATTACGGAAATCAGCATCCCCTGCTACGACGGCTCGGAAGAGAACGAAGCGATTCAGGCAGAGATTTTGAAAAACCTGTACAGCATCTGGTTCAGCTACCCCAATATGGAAGCCATTGTTTACTGGGACACCGTGGACGGGCTGGACTGGCGGGACTTTAAGCTGGGCTTCCTGCGGGAAGACCTGACCCCGAAGAAATCCTATTACACCATCCGGGATCTGTTCCATAAAACATACCACACCGAAGCAGACCTGACCGCAGACGAAGGCGGGAAAGCAACGGTAAGGGCTTTCTACGGAGAATACGACATAACGGTGACGGCCGACGGAAAGACCGTGACCCAAACGCTGCAGCTCTCTAAAAAGGGAGAAAAAGATATCATCATCCAGCTGTGATCATGAGGTGATACCATGAAAACTTCCAAAGAAAAAGTACGGGATATTTTTAACCACAAAAATACAAACCTGGGGGCCATGTGGACCGGCCACCCCAACGATAAAACCGTGCCCATTTACGCCAAAGAGTGGGGAATAGAAGAAAGCCGGGAGGCGATCTATAACTTTTTGAACGACGATTGCCGCTGGATCCGCCCGGAACGCGGCTGCAAGGGTGTGGGCATTCAGCCCTATTACGGCATGGACCAGAACCACAACCTGGGTGGTGCCGGCTGCCTTGCCAGTGCCGAGACCGTGCGCGACGTGGAGACCATGTACCCCTGGGACAAAACCTACGAATTTGATTTTACGGATGTGTATGCCGAGATCGATCGTTTTCAGGATAAGGCGATCTTCACCGGTATGTGGTGCCCCTTCTTTCACCAAATGGCGGATTTCTTCGGCATGGAGAACTACTTCTGCATGATGTACGAGGCCCCGGAAGTGATTGAAGCCGCCACAGAAAAGATTGTGGACTATTACGTGGCGATGAACGATGCGTTTTTTGCCGGTTTGGGTGACCGGGCCGATATCATGTTCTTCGGCAACGATTTCGGCACCCAGCTGGATCTGTTCATCTCCCCGGAGATGTTCCGCAGATTCGTGTTGCCCTCCTTCAAGCGGCTGATCGCCGTGGGCAAAAAATACAATAAGAAAATCATGCTGCATTCCTGCGGTTCCATCTACCGCATCATCCCCGATCTCATCGAAGCGGGCGTGGATGCCCTGCACCCCATTCAGGCGGCGGCCACGGGTATGAGCGCCAAAGACCTGGCCCAGTACAAGAACGACCTGGTCTTTGTGGGCGGCATCGATGCCCAGACCTTCTTTGTGAACGCTACCCCGCAGCAGATCACCGACGAAGTGAAGCGCGTGCGGGAGATCCTCGGCCCCAACTATATTGTTTCGCCCAGCCACGAAGAGATTTTGCCCAATGTGCCCGCCGCCAATGTGCTGGCCATGGCCAAGGCTGCGAAAGAGAATTACTGATAAAACAAAGCCCGCTGCGTTGCAGTGGGCCTTTGCTTTTAGTGCGGCTTTTCAGCTTTTTCAATCTCCGGCAGCAGGTCAAGGCGCAGCACGTATTCCAGCAGTGCCTTGCTTAGGTATTCTTTGGAAACAAAAGGTTCCTCTGCCGGTGTGCCGGGGGAAAACTGCGGGCAGGCCGGGTCGTCCGGGCGTTTGCGTTTTTTCCAGGAGAGTCGGCAGTGACCGCAGTATATCTGAAAGATTTTTTTATTGTCCATTGCGTAATGCTGCAAATAATGTTCGCAGTCTTTGCATTGTTGTTCAGACATAATATCACCTCAGGGGCAGTATAGCATACTTTATACGGCGATGTTGCATTTTAGAGTTATAAACTCTGAGCATTTTGCAGAAGCACATCGGAGAAAGCGTATTGCGGTCAGCTGCCCTTTTTGTTATAATGTGAAAAAGAACACTGCCTTTGGTTCAAAGCCACGTTTTCTGACCTCCCTCTGACGAGGGAGGTGGCAAAACGAAGTTTTGACGGAGGGAGAGACTATGAAAGAATACAATAAAGCACATATTCCTCTGGCAAAAGAGCTGAGAAAAAATATGACGCCCTGGGAGCAGAAGCTGTGGTACCAGTATTTAAGAAATTACCCCGTACGTTTTCAGCGCCAAAAAGCCATCGGAAATTATATTGTGGATTTCTATTGCGCGAAGGCAAGACTTGTGATCGAACTTGATGGTGGCGGACATTATACCGCAGAGCAAATGAGTTGCGATGCGTTGCGTACAAAAGATTTGGAAAAGATGGATCTGAGGGTTTTGAGGGTATGCAATTCGGACATTGACCATAACTTTTTGGGTGTGTGCGAATGTATAGATGCAGCAGTAAAAAATCTCTCCCTCAGTCAGCTTCGCTGACAGCTCCCTCGTCAGAGGGAGCTAAATACTTCGTTTGTTTGTGATCTATCGAAACAGCAGGAGGTGCGCCAATGAAATTTGCGTTTTATGTTGGTTTTGCAGAGAAAATACAGGAACTTGGCCCGGCGGGGGCGGCGGAATATGCCCTGCGGCTTGGGTTTTCCGGCACAGAGCTGCTTGCTTCCGTGCAGGGCGGCGCGGATTCTCTGCCGGATATGGCCACCGCCCGGGAACTGCATCGCGCACTGAAAGAACGCGGCCTGCCCATGGTGTGCTGCTCGGTGTATGCGGATTTGTGGCACAACCCGCGCGCAGAAGAACTTTTGCTGAAAAAAGCGGAGTATACCGCCGAACTGGAGTGCCCGTACCTGCACCACACGCTGTTTCCTACCTACCACCCGGGTGAAAGCGACCCGTCGTTTGAAGAAGCGCTGAAAAAAGTTGCGGAATCTGCTGCGCGTATTGCAAAACATGCAGAAAAGCTGGGCGTGACCTGCCTGTACGAAGACCAGGGCGCGTACTTTAACGATATTCCGGGCTATGGCGCGCTGCTGCAAACGGTAAAAGAAAGTGCCCCCGCGGGTGTGTGCGCCGATTTTGGTAATATTCTGTTTGTAAACGGCAGCCCGCAGGCGTTTATAGAAAATTTTGCAGCCGATGTGCGCCATGTGCACGTAAAAGACTACCTGCTGAAAAACGGGGAATGTTCCCCGGGAATGTACTGGCTGCGGGGCAGCGGAGACCTGTGGCTGCGCGAGACCATGGTGGGCAGCGGCGCGGTGGATGTGCCCGCCTGTATGCAGGCGCTGAAAGCCGCCGGCTACGATGGTTACTACGCCCTGGAACTGTGCCACCCGGAACCCTTTGAAGACGGCGTACGCCAGGCAATGGAATACCTGACCCGCTTTGAATAAACGAAACAAGAGGAGCAACCATATGAAGATCGGAACCTGTATTCGCTTTAAATCCATGGAATCGCTGGAAGACCAGCTGATCACGCTGAAAAAATACGGCTTTTCCACCTGCCAGCTGCTGGCCTGGGAGCCCGAACTGTGGACGGATGAAAACGCCGTGACCGTGCGTGAACTGTTTGAAAAATACGAAGTGACCATTTCTGCATTTTGGTGCGGCTGGGAAGGCCCCAAGGTGTGGAATTTTTACGACGGCCAGCTGACCCTTGGCCTTGTGCCGCCGGATTTTCGTGCCATGCGGGTAAAAAATCTGTGCGACGGCGCCGATTTTGCCAAAAAGCTGGGCGTAACCGATGTGGTGACCCACATGGGCTTTATTCCGGAAAATCCGTATGACCCCAATTTTGCCACCTTCTGCGTGGCGGTGCGCACCGTGGCCCAGCACCTGCAGGCCAACGGCCAGTACCTGCTGTTCGAGACCGGCCAGGAGACCCCGGTGGCCATGCTGCGCTGCTTTGAGGCCGTGGGCACCGACAACCTGGCGGTAAATCTGGATACCGCCAACCTCATTTTGTACGGCAAGGCCAACCCGGTGGATTCGTTGGATGTATTCGGCAAGTATGTGCGCAACATTCACGCCAAAGACGGTTTTTACCCCACCAACGGCCACAGCCTGGGCAAAGAAGTGAAGCTGGGCACCGGCAAGGTGGATTTCCCCGCTTTCTTCCGCGGGCTGAAGGAACTTGGCTACGATTCTCACGTGACGATTGAGTACGAAGTAGCCGATGACGACCACCTGCAGGTGGTGCTGGACAGCCGCGATTATCTGCAGAAAATCATCGACGAAGTGTACGGAAAATAAAAGAACAAATCAAAACGCAGGGTCGATTTTGTTCGGCTCTGCGTTGTGTTTTGCCCGGGAATATGCTATAATGCCTGTGAAAACATAGCATTTGCGTGCGGAAATGAGGAGTGGCACAATGCGAAAGTTGTTGTTGGGCATCGATATCGGTACCTCCGGGCTGAAAGCGGCGGTCTTTTCGCCGGAAGACGGTCTGGTGGCTTCGGTGTCGGAATCCTATACGGTAGATTACCCCCACCCCGGCTGGGCGGAACAGGACCCCACCATGTGGTGGAACGCCGTGTGCACCGGTTTGCGCCGCCTGTGGGCAGAAACCGACGTGCGCCCGGAAGAGATTGCCGGCATCGGCATCGACGGGCAGAGCTGGTCCTGTATTCCGGTGGATAAAGAGGGCCGCGTGCTGCACCAAACACCGATTTGGATCGACACCCGTGCGGATGCGATTTGCCGCCGGGAAGCTGAACGGCTGGGCGAAGACCGGTTGTTCGCCACGGGGCAAAATCCGTTCAAACCGGCCTACACCACCCCCAAGGTGCTGTGGTTTAAAGAAAACATGCCGGAAATTTACCGGAATACCTATAAATTTATGCAGTGCAACAGTTTCATCGTGCTGCGGCTTACCGGGGAATTCACCCAGGATATTTGCCAAAGCTACGGCCTGCACGTGGTGAGCATGGAAACCGGCCGCTACGATGAAAAACTTGCGGAAGCACTGGGCATTGACCTTGCCAAGCTGGTGGAGACCAATTCTCCCTGCCATGCGGTGGTAGGCCAGGTGACCCGCGAAGCCGCAGAGGCAACCGGCCTGTGCCCCGGCACCCCGGTGGTGGCGGGCGGTCTGGATGCCGCCTGCGGTACCCTGGGCGCCGGTGTATACCAAACGGGCCAAACCCAGGAACAGGGCGGCCAGGCCGGCGGCATGAGCATTTGCACCGATTCTTACAAGGGTGACCCCGCGCTGATTATGAGCCGCCATGTAGTGCCGGATCTGTGGCTTTTGCAGGGCGGTACGGTGGGCGGTGGCGCTGCTCTTAACTGGTTTGTAAAAGAAGTGGGCGAAGCGGAACGGCTGCTGGGCAAAGAACAGGGCCGCAATGCATTTGCACTGGTGGATGACGCCGCAGCAGCCATTGCCCCGGGCAGCGATGGCCTGGTGTTTTTGCCGTATCTTTTGGGCGAGCGGTCTCCCCTTTGGGACGCCAACGCCAAGGGCGTGTTCTTCGGCCTTGGGTTTGACAAAACCCGCGCGCACATGTACCGCTCGGTCATGGAAGGCGCCGCCTTCGCCCTGCGCCACAACCTGGAAGTGGCCGACCGGGCAGGTGCCCCCGTGGGCGAGATGTACGCCATGGGCGGCGCGGCCAACAGCCTGGTGTGGACCCAGCTGAAAGCCGATATCACCGGCAAAACCATCAAGATTCCCGCTACGGATACCGCCACGACCCTGGGCGCTTCCATTTTGGCGGGTGTAGGCACCGGCCTTTACAGAAGCTTTGGCGAGGCTGTGGAAAAGAATGTAGCCATTGTACGGGAACACACCCCGAACGAAGAACTTCGGGATGTTTACAATAAGAATTACGCCGTGTACCGTGTGCTGTATGAACAGCTGAAGGATACCATGGCGGCGTTTTAAGGAGGAGTTTTTAGAATGAATATGAAAGCAGCTGTACTGCACGGCAGACGTGACCTGCGGTACGAAGAAATTGAAAAGCCCCAGGCCGGCCCCGGCGAAGTGGTCATCCGTGTGAAGGCCACCGGTATTTGTGGTTCCGATATTCCCCGCGTGCTGGAAAATGCCGCCCATTATTATCCCATCGTGCTGGGCCATGAGTTCTCCGGCATTGTGGATACCCTGGGCGAGGGCGTGACCGGCTTTGAGGTGGGCGATTATGTGACCGCCGCACCCCTGCTGCCCTGCATGGAATGCGCCGATTGCCGCAAAGGTAATTATTCCCTGTGCAAGCACTATAAATTCACCGGTTCCAGCCTGTTCGGCAGCTTTGCAGATTACGTGAAAGTGCCGGCAGCCAACGTGGTGAAGTTTGAAAAGAACGTTGATTTTGTGCAGGCGGCTTTCTTCGAGCCTTCCACCGTCGGTCTGCACGGCCTG
>JAFYOA010000297.1 GCA_017547865.1 Clostridia bacterium | reverse complement strand
CGTGGCAGTACGGCTTTGCTGGATGCTGTTGGTAAATCCATTCATCACATCAAAAATGTCCATAAATACGCCCGGGAAGAGGATCGTCCCGAAAAGACACTGTTCGTAATTACTACCGACGGCATGGAAAACGCCAGCCGTGAGTACAGCTACGAGACGGTTCGCCAAATGATCGAATACGAGCAGGAAAAGTATGGCTGGGAGTTCCTGTTCCTCGGTGCGAATATCGATGCAGCAAAAGAAGCTGCCCGGTTTGGCATTCGTGAAGACCATGCCGCGAATTACCATGCAGACCGCAAGGGAACAGCGGTGATTTATGAGGCAATGGAAGACGCCATGTGCAGTGTGCGTGCCAGCCGCCCGCTAACTGACTGGAAACGGCGGGTGGACGAGGATTACAGGAAGAGAGGGTAATGATGCCCGAAAAAGACTGGTTCGATGACTTTACGGATTATAAGTTAAGCTGTTCCGGCACCGGTGGAAAAACAGGCGTAAACGATGGCTGTTTGCTGTGGTTTGTATGCGTTGTTGCCGTGCTTTGGGTGATTGTAAAATTGTTTGGATGAGGGGTTTAAAATATGTACGGAGCAATTTTAGGTGATATAATCGGCAGCCCTTATGAGTTTGATCGGGGAAACAAAACGAAGGAATTCCCGCTTTTCGCTGAAGATTCCGGTTTTACCGATGATACAGTAATGACCGTTGCGGTGGCCGAAGCGTTTATGAATTCCCCGGGAGACGAAACCGAAATCCGTCGTCGGCTGGTTTTCTCCATGCAGAAGTGGGGGAGGCGGTATCCCAATGCCGGCTATGGGGTGCGCTTCATGGGTTGGCTGAACAGCAAAGTCCCCCGGCCTTACAACAGCTGGGGGAACGGTTCGGCGATGCGTGTAGCCGCAGTGGCATGGCTTTATAACGATCTGAACACGGTTCGCCGTATGGCCGGAATTTCTGCGGAAGTAACGCATAACCATTCCGAGGGAATCAAGGGTGCGGAAGCCATCGCCGCTGCTATCTTTTTGGGCAGAACCGGTCACAGCAAGGCGGAGATCAAAGCATATATTGAGAAGGAGTTTCACTACAACCTCGGCCGAACTTGTGATGAGATTCGCCCGGCTTACTGCCATGTAGAGTCCTGTCAGGAAACAGTTCCCGAATCCATCACCGCCTTTTTGGAAGGCGATTCCTTCGAAGATGTCATTCGCACCGCTGTTTCGCTTGGCGGCGATTGTGACACGCTGACCTGCATTGCCGGCTCCATCGCGGAAGGTTTTTACGGTGTGCCGGAAGAATTGAAGCGGGAATGCAGAAAGCGTTTGCCGGAAGATTTACGAAGTGTTCTTGCTGTTTTCGATGACCCTATGCGGCAAATTGGATGTTGAACTTGCCGAATCTGTGATTTTAAGCAAAATAAAACGGCCGGGGAACACACCACGGCCGCTTTTTTATTTCGACCACTATTTTGACCACAATTGAAACAACGACAGTTTGAATTTATTTGCCGCTATTGCGAAATTTACTTAAAAATGTGCAGTGATTTACATGATATTCCGCCTTTTTATGCGCCGGCTCATCTTCAAATCCTGTCACCTCGACCACTTTCATAGCTTGATTTTTTCAGCAATTTGCCGAAAAAATTGAGTCTTTTTTATTTTTAAAACGTGTTTGACCACGAAAGAGTACTCATTGCCCCTGCGGGTACGAGAAAGAATTGCGGAACCGGCTGGGGGTCAGACCGGTCTGTTTTTTAAAACAATCGCTGAAATACGCCTGGGAATTGAAGCCGCATCGGGCAGCAATTTCCGAAACGGACAGGTCTGTATTGACCAGCAATGATTTTGCGGCGGATAACCGCAACACGAGCAGATAGTTGTAGGGCGAGGTGTGCACGGTTCCCAAAAAGAGCTTGTAAAAATAGGAAGCGCTCAGGCTGCAGTGTTCGGCAATCTGTTCCACCGTCAGCGGCTCGGCGTAATTGCGCCGCATGTATTCAACAGCCACACTGATAACGGAGCGGTGATAATCTGCAGGAGTGGATGCAGGCACCATAAAACAGTCTTTTTTTATGGTGCAGAGAAGCGTGAGCAGCTTTGCGGCGGCAAGAATGTCGCTGTCCGGTGCGAATGTAAGGGCGGTTTCACAAATATCCGTGAACAGCGGTTCCAGTTTTTCGTAATTCAGGCCCGTATGGAATCCGCCGATGGTGTGCAGCAATTCCTGTATGGCGGGGTCATCGGTTCCAAAATGTACAAACAGGGCAGAGAAATGCAGTGTGCTCTGCCGTTTGTCTCCGGGGCGGGCAATCAGCGCATCTCCTTTGTGAATCGGATAGGTTTTGCCGTTGATATGCGTGGTGCCGCCGTCCTGGGTGAATAGTTCGATTTCGTAATCATTCACCGTGCGCAGTCGGGTGGTGGCACCCTGCGGGTATTTCTGAAGATCGGAAAATTTATCCTGGGAATGAAACAGGCCGGCGGAAGCGATGATAGGCAAATGGGTGTGCATGGCGATACTCCTTGCCGCGGTATTGGGCGGCGAATGATAGGAATTCTAAAAAACTATGTAGAATACTTATAGAAAAACTGAAAATAAAAAACTATTATAATTATAGCAAGTTGAAAAATTGGGTGCAAGTCCAAAAGTATATTAACCGTAAGGAGGAAGAAGCAATGAAATGCATCTGGTTGGGGCAGGCCGGCCTGCTGTTCGATTTTGACGGTGTGACGGTGCTGGTGGATCCTTATCTTTCCGACAGTGTGGCGGCGGTGAACCCCGCCAATAAACGTCGTGAGCCCGTGGATGTATCTTTCTTTGATGTACGCCCGGATGTGCTGGTGCTGACCCATGACCATCTGGACCACACCGACCCGGAAACACTGGAAATTATTTTGAAGAAGTACAGCGGCATTTGTGTGTTGGCAGCGCCCAACGCCTGGCAGCATGTGCGTACTTTTGGCGGTGAACATAACTATGTTATGTTCGGCCACGGTACCCGGTGGACGGAAAAAGGCATCGTATTTCGCGCGGTGCATGCGCAGCACAGCGATGCCGCCGCCGTGGGCGTGCTGATTTCTTACGGGGGAAAAACGTACTATATTGCCGGAGATACACTGTACCACGACCGGGTGGTGGCCGATGTGCTGGAAAGCGGTCGGGC
Organism: Clostridia bacterium; assembly: GCA_017547865.1. The sequence continues at coordinate 1,045 of JAFYOA010000297.1, read as the reverse complement.
GGTGGATGCGGCATTTTTGCCGGTCAACGGCGTGGGGAACAATATGAACATGACCGATGCTGCGCTTTTTGCCGAAGCCATTGGTGCAGAAAAGGTGGTGCCGGTTCATTTCGGGCTGTTCGATGCACTGGATCCTGCAAAAGATTTTCCATTTGAATACAAAACCGTACCGCAGATCTACAAGGAAATTCAGCTGTAACACAGGAGGAAAAACCATGAAAGTAACCGATGTAAAGGCTTTTACCGTGGATTGCTTCCGCACGAATTGGTTGTTTGTGAAAGTTTATACCGATGAGGGAATTACCGGTGTGGGCGAAGGAACCCTGGAATATAAAGAAAAAGCGTTTCTTGGCGCCCTGGAACATATCAAGGAGTACCTGGTGGGGGAAAATCCCCTGGATATTGAGCGCCACTGGCACAGTATTTATCGCGATGCCTACTGGCGCGGCGGCCCGGTGCTGATGAGTGCTCTTTCTGCCGTTGAAATGGCGCTGTGGGATATTTTGGGGAAACACCTGAACGTGCCAGTATGGCAGCTTTTGGGCGGAAAGGTAAACGACAAGGTGCGCATTTATGTGAACGGCTGGTTCTCCGGCGCCAAAGAACCGGAAGAATTTGGCGAAAAAGCGAAGATTGCCGTGCAGCGTGGCGTTACTGCCATGAAATGGGATCCCTTTGGGAAGAGTTATCTACAGATTTCCAATGCAGATCTGGATAAGGCCCTGCGCTGTGTGGCGGCTGTGCGCGATGCGGTGGGGCCCGGGGTGGATCTTCTCATCGAAGGACACGGCCGGTTCGATGTGCCAACCGGCATCAAAATTGCCAAGGAATTGGAAGTTTTCAAGCCTATGTTCTTTGAAGAGCCGGTGCCGCCGGATAACCTGGATGCCCTGAAGGCTGTGCGGGATAAATCTCCGGTGGCTATTTCGGCGGGTGAACGCCTCTATTCCCGCTGGGATTACCGCAAACTGTTTGACCTGCGGGCGGCGGATTATATTCAGCCGGATATTTCCCACGCCGGCGGCATTATGGAACTGAAAAAAAT
>JAFYOA010000296.1 GCA_017547865.1 Clostridia bacterium | reverse complement strand
GCCTCGTGGCTCTTGTAGGCGGTATTCACCGTCACCAGCACGGCGCCGATTTTGGTGGTGGCCCAGAAGGTGATGAACCAGGCGGGCACGTTGGTGGCCCAAATGGCCACTTTGCTGCCGGGACGCACGCCCAAAGAAATCAGCGCCCGGGCAAAGTTATCTACATCCTGCCGGAATTCCTCGTAGGTGCGGGTGTAATCCAGCGTGGTGTATTTAAAGGCATACTGGTCCGGGAATTCCTCCACCATGCGGTCCAGCACCTGGGGGAAGGTGAGATCGATCAGGTCGTCTTTCTTCCACACATACTGGCCGCTGCCGTCGTGGTTGTAGTACAGCGACTTTTTGCGGCTGCGGGTGGAACCGAAACGGCTCATGTAGTTCACAAAGTGGGGGAAGATCACGTCTTTGTCCTGCAGGTCTTCCATCCATTCCGGCTTCCATTCCAAAGAAACGAAACCATCGTAGTTGATGGAAGAGAGGGCGCGGATCATATCGGTGACAGGCAGGGTGCCTTCGCCAATGAGATTGTAGGTGTCTTTGTCGTCGGAATCGCGCAGGTGAACGTGCTTGACGTAGGTGCCCAGGTTTTTGATGGTGGCATCGGCGGTCTCGTCGAAGTCACGGTAGGTGTGGTGCATATCCCACAGGGCGCCCAAAAAGTCGCTGGCAAAGCTTTCCAGCATGGCGCGCAGGCGGCCGGTATCGGCATAAATACCGCTGGTCTTGATCAGAATGCTCACGCCGATCTTTTCGGCGGCGGGTTCCAGCACGGCAAGATTTTTGCGCACCTGCTCTTCGTTATCGCGCAGGGCGCCGGCCACCACAAAGGGCACGTGGGCTTCGTGGGCTACCTGCAGCAGGTTCAAAAGGGGTTCCACGCAGGTATCGTCGGCAGAAAGATCCAGCGAGGTGTCGAAACAGGGGATATTCAGCTTTAAATCGCGCAGCTGGCGCACGGTGGCGGCCACCTTGTGCTTGTGGAAGGGCCCGCCTTTTTCCAGCAGGGGGTCCATTTTGGGCAGATTGTAGACTTCTATTCCCGTAAAGCCCATATCCAAAGCTGTTTCGACCATGTCGTTCCAGCTCAACTGCGGCCAGCCACGGGTGGAAAAGGAGAGATTCATACAGTTTCCTCCTCGTAAACGATTTTGTTCAGCGCGTTGATGTAAGCGTAAATACTGGCACCCACGATATCGGTGGAAATGCCCTTGCCGGAGTACAGCTTGCCGCCGGAGCGGAGCTTGACCACGGCCTGGCCCATGGCCTCGCGGCCTTCGGTTACGGCCTGAATCTGGAAGTCATCCAGTTCGTAGTGGCAGCCGGTGATGGATTCGATGGCGAGGAATGCGGCATCGATGGGGCCATCGCCAATGCACACGCCTTCCATGGCGGTATCGTTCTTGTGCATCTTCAGGTGGGCGGTGGCAGAAATGGTATTGCCGGCGGTGATGACGTAGGTATCCAGCCGGTAGGTGGAGGGCACCTGCATGGCGGCGGAGGCCACGATGGCATCCAGTTCCTTGGTGCCTACTTTTTCTTTTTTGGCGGCAATGCTCTGGAAGGCCTCGTACACCTTCATGCCGTCTTCTTCAGAGAGATCGTAGCCCATGCGCTCCACGGCCTTCAGAACGCCGGAGAGATCATCGTGGGCGGTGAGGTAAATGCCTTCGTCCTCATCCTGCACGCCGTTGTCGAAGGGGGAATTCTTGCTGCGGCCGGTCTCGCACATCCAGGCGATCTGGTTCACGGTGCGGTTCAGCTGGGTAACACGCACAGAGCAGGAAGCACCAAAACTGCTGCCGCGGGCGGTGAGAATGCGGGATACATTGGCCAGAGAAGCGGTGTTCACCGGGTAGGCGGCGGTTTTCAGTTCGCCCACGCCCTGGCAGGCGGCCGCAATCACGCAGGCATCGGCCATAGAGAGATCGTTGGAGCAGGACACGCCCAGGCAAACGTTCTGCAGTGCGGGAACGGTCTCCTGCAAATTCCGCACAAAGGCGGCAAATTCTTCCGGCATCATGGTGCCGGCGGTATCGCATACGGTAATGGTGCCGGCGCCTTGTTCTGCAGCGGCGGTAATCACCTGCGCCAAAAAGGCGGGGTCGCTGCGGGTGGCGTCATCGGCCAAAAATTCCACATCCGGGCAAAGGGTGCGGCAGGCTGCCACGGTCTCGCTGATGGCCTGCAGCATGGCTTCGTTCTTCTTGTGGTACAGGTATTCCATCTGTACAGAACTGACCGGTGCGCAAACCTGCAGGCGGGGATGCTTTGCGGTGCGCAGGGCGTTCCAGGTTTCTTCCACGCTGTGGAGATCCAGCTGAACAGGCACGGCAACCACACAGGACTGCACGGAAGAAGCAATGGACTTGATGCGCAGGCTGTCCAGCTTGCTGCTGTGAATGCCTTCCAGCTCGATGACGGAAACATCCAGCTTGTCCAAAAGCTTTGCCAGCTCTATTTTTTCTTTAAAAGAAAGGGAGACTTCCTGTTTTGCCTGCTTCATGGTCATGTCGCTGATTCTGATTCGATTCATGTCCGTTTCTCCTTGCGTTGTAAAAATAAAAAAGCCCCGAGGCCACAATGACCTCAGGGACGAAGATAATCTTCGCGGTACCACCCTGATTACTCCCAATGGGAGTCGCTCAACGGGCTTCTGCCAAAGCCCTGCCCTGTAACGGGGGCTGCCGTGCCTCATTACTGACCCGAAGGCGTTTACAAGGCCAACTCAGGAACCAGATGCCGTTTTTGTCTGCACCGGCTCACACCAACCGCCGGTTCTCTGTGCCAGACCTGAAAAGGCAATTTTTCCATCATCGTTTTTATGGGATACTGCAATTTAATCACAAACTGCGCATTTTGTCAACGGGAAACACGAAATTTTGCCTGGCTATTTTAAGAAAAGCCGGATTTTCCGCAAAAAAATCCCGTTTTGCTTCAGGAAAGAATTGACTTTTCGCGGCTGATGTGATAAAGTATTTGCAAATACAGAACAAGCTTTGACGAAGACGGTCAAACAGCTTTTGTTTTCAGAGAGCCGGCGGTTGGTGTGAGCCGGCAGCAAAGTGTTTGTACCCATCACTTTCGAGCCGGAAAGCCGAAATCCCGTGAGAGTAGGTTTCCCCGTGTGCCCGCGTTAAGGGATAGCGCTTGCTGGAGCGTGAAG